>NZ_JAVFVX010000170.1:0-11242 GCF_033441795.1 Streptomyces sp. ADMS
CGATGTTGGTGGACAGCTGGAAGCGGACGAAGGTGACGATGTTGTCGTAGATGGAGCGGCCTTCGCGCACTGCGCGGACGATGGTGGAGAAGTCGTCGTCGGTGAGCACCATGTCGGCGGCTTCCTTGGCGACGTCGGTGCCGGTGATGCCCATGGCGACGCCGATGTGGGCGGCGCGCAGGGCGGCGGCGTCGTTGACGCCGTCTCCGGTCATGGCCACGATGTGGCCGCGCTCGGACAGTGCGCGGACGATGGTGACCTTGTGGTCGGGCGCGACGCGGGCGAAGACGCCGATGTCCTCGATGCGGCCCGTCAGGTCGCGCTCGCTCATCCGGGCCAGTTCGGAGCCGGTGACGATGTCTCCGCCGATGCCGAGTTCGCGGGCGATGGCGGCGGCGGTGTCGGCATGGTCCCCGGTGATCATCTTGACGGTGACGCCGGCGGCCTGGGCGAGCGCGACGGCGTCGCGGGCCTGAGGACGGGGAGGGTCGGCGATCCCGGCGACCGCGGTCAGGGTCAGCCCGGTCACCCGATCCGGGGTCGCGTCTCGGTGGGCGACGGTGGTGGCGGTGGCGGCGCCGAGGACACGCAGGCCCTGGCTGCCCATCCACCGGGCGGCCTCGGTGATCTCGCGGCGGCGCTCCGCGGTGAGCGGAGCAGGGCCCTGCTGGGTCAGCACGTGGGTGCAGCGGTCCAGAAGGACATCGACCGCCCCCTTGGCATGGACGCGGGCGGAACCGTCGGCCTCGGTGTGGAAGGTGGCCATGTACTTGGCGGCCGGGTCGAAGGGAACCTCGCCGGTGCGCGGAGCCTGTGCACGCAGAGCCTGGGGGCCGAGGCCGGTCTTGGCGGCGAGCACGAGCAGGGCGGCCTCGGTGGGATCGCCGATGATGCCGCCGTCCGGGGCGAGGCGGGCGTCGTTGCACAGCGCGAACGGCAGCACCGCCTCGCGCAGGTCTGGGGATGCGGCCTCCTTGTCGGCAGGGCGTACGGTGCCGGTGGTGTCGTAGCCCTCGCCGGTGACCTCGTACTGATGCCCACCGGCCCACAGGGTGCGGGTGGTCATCTCGTTCAGGGTGAGGGTGCCGGTCTTGTCGCTGCACACCACGGTCGCCGATCCGAGGGCCTCGACCGAGGCCAGGCGTTTGATGATGGCGCCGCGCCGGGCCATGCGGTGGACGCCCAGAGCCAGGGTGAGAGCGAGGACGGCGGGCAGTCCCTCCGGGATGGCGGCGACGGCCAGGGCCACCGCCCGCAGCGCGAGGTCGGCCAGGTCCTCGCCGCGGACAAGGGCGACGAGGGCGTATGCGGCGACGGCGATGCCGCTGACCAGGGCCAGACGACGGCCCAGGCTGTCCATCTGGACCTGCAGCGGGCTGGGCGGCTCTACGCCGGTGCGCAGCGCCTCGGCGATCTTCCCGACCTCGGTGTCCATCCCGGTGGCCGTGACGATTATCTCGGCGCGGCCGCGGGTGAGCGCGGTGTTCATGAACAGCATGCCGGTGCGTTCGGCGACGGGCACGGGCTCGTCGCCCTCGGCCGTGGTGGGCGCGGTCGTCTTGGCGACCGGGTGGGACTCCCCGGTCAGTGCGGCTTCGGCGGCCTCAACCGATGCGGCGACCACCAGACGCCCGTCGGCCGGGATACGGTCGCCGGCCTCCAGCAGGACCACATCGCCGGGCACCAGGGTGCGCGCGGGCACCACCTGGACCTGGCCGTCGCGGCGCACCCGGGCGGTGGGCACCAGCATCTCGCGCAGGGCCTCCAGGCTGCGTTCGGCGCGGCGTTCTTGCAGGTAGCCGACGGTGGCGTTGATGAGCAGGACGATGGTGATGACGAGGGCGTCCTTGAGGTCGCCGATGATGCCGGCGATGACGGCGGCGGCGAGCAGGATGCCGATCAGCCAGCTGCGGAACTGGTCCAGCAGACGCAGCCACTGCGAACGGCGGGCCGGTTCGGCCAGCTCGTTGGCTCCCCAGTCACCCACCCGCCGTTCGCAGTCCCCCCGGGCCAGGCCGGTGGCCGCGTCCACGCCGAGCAGTTTCGCGACCTTGGCGGCATCGTGCTGGTAAGCGTCCACCACCACTGGAGCAGGCCCCGGCGGTGCCGGCGTGGCGGAGGACGATGCGGCTCGAGACCGGGACATGGTCACTCCCTGCCGCGCACGACGGCGACGGGGCAGCGGGCGTGGTGCAGCAGGGCCTGGCTGACCGAGCCGAGCAGCAGACCGGTGAAGCCGCCGCGGCCCCGGGCACCGGCCACCACCAGCTGCGCATCGTGGCTGGCGTCGATCAGAGCCGGACGGATCCGCGAGCGCACCAGACGCCGCTCCACGACGACCTGCGCAAAGTCCTCCTGCCGGGAAGCGACCGTCTCGTCGAGCAGCTGTTGCTCGGCCTCGCGTAGGTGGTCGGCGTCGGCCACTACGGCGTTCAGCGGGTCGCCGGGGCCTTCGTAGGCGCGTTCGCTCCAGGTGTTCCACACGTGCAATGCCACCAGCGACGCCTTCCGCAGGGCGGCCTCGGCGAAGGCGAACTCAATTGCCGCCTCACCGGCCGGTGAGCCGTCCACGGCCAGCAGCACCGGACCAGCCGGTGCGGGGCGGCCGCGCACCACCATGAGCGGGCAGCTTCCGTGCGCCGCCAGATGTATGGCCGTCGACCCCAGCAACAGCCCCGCGAAAGCCGACAGGCCCCGGCTGCCGACCACCGCCAGCGCCGCCGACCGTGACTCGATCTCCAACACCTCAAGCGCCTCCCCGGACACCACGGACCGGGTGATCTCAATGCCCGGTGCCGCCGCGTGCGCCCGCTCCTCGGCGCGGGCCAGCCCGCCCTGCACCATCGGCTCCAAACCATGGTCGAACGGACTCCACGGTGCCGCATCGGACGGCAGATGCGCAGGGTGGCGACCGAAGGCGTGCACGATCCGCAGCGACGCACCGCGCAGGTGCGCCTCACGTGCCGCGAGATCGACCGCGTCAAGGCTGGAGACGGACCCATCCACCCCGACGATCACCGAATCACTCATCACGCACTCCATCCCGCAACGCCACCGGCGAACGGCCGCTGTCAGCTTCCAGGATCGGCCCAGCTGACCGCAGCGGCCAGGGGCCACCGGGCTCCGGGGCCCGCTCGGCCCTGCCCCTTGCTCTTGGGCGGCCACGACAATGGCATCGACCCGTGCGGAAGCAGCCCAAGTTCGGCGGGTGCAGGGTGCTCGAGCCACCGTCGTCTCCTGCCGAAGATCTGTACACGGTGGGACCGCGCAAGCGAGCCGCCCGTGTACCGGATTCTTGGCCGACGGGGTGATGGTGTGGATGTCAACGAGGTGCTGCTGCCCGGAGTGGGGCTGCGGTACGAGTTCGTCAACCGTGACGGCGACCGGATCGGCGTGGTGGCCCGCCGGTCGGGTGACTTCGAGCTGGTGGTCTACGAGGCTGCGGACCCGGACGAGGCACGGGCGGTGCTGCGGCTGACCGGGGAGGAGGCCGACACCCTCGCCGAGATCCTGGGCGCCCCGCGCATCGCGGAGCGGTTCGCCGACCTCACCAAGGAGGTGCCCGGGCTCAGCGCCGGACAGGTCGAGGTCCGCGCGGGGACGCCGTTCGCCGACCGACCGCTGGGAGAGACGAGGGCGCGCACGCGGACCGGCGCGTCGATCGTGGCGATCGTCCGCGGCGAGGAGGTCATCCCCTCGCCAGGACCAGTGCACGTCCTGCGCGCCGGGGACGTCCTGGTGGTGATCGGAACCCACGAGGGGATCGCCGCAGTGGAACAGATCGTCCAGGGCTGAGCAGATGAAGATCTCCATCGCCCTGTTGCTGGAACTGGGGATCATCCTGAGCGCGCTGAGCCTGCTCGGTGCGCTGGCGCGGCGCTACGCGCTGTCCCCCGTCCCGCTGTACCTCCTGGCGGGACTCGCACTGGGCGAAGGCGGCATCGCCCCCGTCCCGGCAGCCGGCGAGTTCGTAAAGACCGGGGCGGGCATCGGGGTCGTGCTGCTGCTCCTGGTCCTCGGGCTTGAGTTCACCGTGCCCGAGTTCACCGTGAGCCTGCACCGCCACCTGCCCTCGGCCCTGGTCGACCTGGTGCTGAACGCGACTCCCGGCGCGGTGGCGGGATGGATGCTCGGACTGGACGCCGCCGGCACCCTCGCGCTCGCCGGCGTCACCTATATCTCCTCCTCCGGCATCATCGCCCGCCTCCTCACCGACCTGCGCCGCATGGGCAACCGGGAGACCCCGGCCGTGCTGTCCGTACTGGTACTGGAGGACTTCGCGATGGCCGCCTACCTGCCGCTGCTCGCCGTCCTCGCCGCCGGCGGCACCTGGCAGCAAGCCCTGCTGGGAGTCCTGCTCGCCCTCGCAGCGGTACTCGCCGCGTTCACCGTCTCCTACTGGTGGGGACACCACCTGGGACGGTTCCTGGCGCACCCCGACGCCGAGCAACTGCTGCTGCGGGTCCTCGGCGTCACGCTGATCGTCGCAGCCCTCGCCGAAGCCGTCCACGTCTCCGCCGCCGTCGGAGCCTTCCTCGTCGGACTCTCACTCACCGGCCAGACCGCCGAGCGGGCGCGAGAGGTCCTCAGCCCGCTACGCGACCTGTTCGCCGCAGTGTTCTTCCTCGCCATCGGCCTGTCCGTACGCCCAGGCACCCTGCTGCCGGTACTGCCCGCCGCCCTGCTCCTGGCCCTGGTCACCGCCGGGACGAAAGTGGCCTCCGGCTGGTACGCCGCGCGACGCGACGGCGCCGGACGCCGGGGACGGCTCCGGGCCGGCACCGCCCTCATCGCCCGCGGCGAGTTCTCCATCGTCATCGTCGGCCTTCTGGGGGTACGCCAGGACCGACTCGGGGCCCTCGTGGCCGCCTACGTGCTTCTGCTCGCCGTGGCCGGACCCCTGATCACCCGATTCGCCAGCACACGTCCGGCGGGCACGCCCCGCCCCCACCACGATGCGAGGACGCAGTGAGCGGCCGATACAAGGGGCGGCAGGGCTGCCACGGCCAGCGGAACAGACGCTTGCCCACCCGCCTCCCGTCCATACGGCGCGTCACGCCGCTGCCACCAGGTGAACACCTGCCGCACTGCGGTCACTACCGCTCGCCAGCCCCCCGTACGACAGCGACCGGGCAGTGCGCATGATGCAGGACCGCCTGACTGACCGACCCCAGCATCAGCCCGGCGAACCCGCCGCGACCTCGGGCACCCACCACCAGCAGCTGTGCGGAGCGACTCGCCTCGATCAACGCCTCACGTGTCTGGCTACGCATCGCCCGATGCTCCACGCTCACCCCCGGGTACTGCTCCCGGCGCCCAGCCAGCGCCTCGGACACTAGCCGCTCCTCCGCCTCGGCGACCCCACCCGGCGGGTTCGTGTACGCGTCTGTGGCCTCTGGCATTTCCGGTAGGGGCGCATTCCACAAGGTCCAGGCGTGGATCGCCCTCAGCCGTGCTCCACGCAACGCGGCCTCCGCGAAGGCGAACTCGATTGCCTGCTCGCCGGCGGCGGAGCCGTCCACGCCCACCACCACCGGCCCCTCCTCGTCGCCCCCCTCACGCACGACCAGCACCGGGCACTGGCCGTGCGTGGCCAGATGCACCGCCGTCGAACCCACCAGCAGCCCGACGAACCCGCCCGTGCCCCGCGACCCGACGACCACGAGATCCGCAGCCCGCGACTGCGCCTCCAGTACTGTCAACGGCTCCCCGGTCACCACCGCGTGCGAGACATCCACCCCCGGAGCCGTGGACGTGGCACGCGCCACCGCCTCGGCCACCACGCGCTCGACCATGTTGCGCAGCCCGCCCTCCGGCGGGCCCAGCGGCGACGGCCCCAGCGGCGCATGCATCGCAGGCCACAAGAACGCGTGCACCACGCGCAGCCCCGCACCGCGCCACTGCGCCTCACGCGCCGCAGTCTCGACCGCCGCGAGACTCGACGCGGACCCGTCCACGCCCACGACCACCAGACCGCTCATCCCGACTCCCTCACCAAAGACGACCCAGCACCTTCACCTCCCAGCGTCACCCCGACGCCTCGCTGCTGCCAAGGGACCGTCCCAGCCTCCCCGCTACGTCGCGTCGGGGTCAGAGCCGGGTGGTGTTCCCCGGTACCGAGGGCCCCTCTGGCCCGTTGGCGTCACGCGACTACTTGGGCAAAAGTGATAGATGGGAGGAATATTCATGATGATCGTTGGTTGTGCGGGACAGTCGGCCGCCAGGCAAGGCGGTATGGCGTGTCAGGCGCAGGCGGGTGGCGTCTCCTGTTACAGATGGTCGTCGTGGCGGGAGACGGGGAGCTCACTGTGAGCGGGCCGATCGTGGTCGGGGTGGACGGCTCGCCGCCGAGTCTGAACGCGGTGGCAGTGGCGGCCCGCGAGGCGGCACTGCGCGGATGCGGGCTGAAGGTGGTGCACGCGTTCATCTGGCCGATGATGGTCGGTCAGTCGCCCCTGGGGCCTGCTGACGGCGGATTGCGAAATACGGCTGACCGGGTGGTGGCGGAGGCGGTGGAGCGTGCGCGTTCCACGGCGCCCGCGGTGACGGTCGGTACTGCGCTGGTGACGGGTGAGGTGCTGATGGTGCTGGAGGCCCAGTCGCGCACCGCATCACTGGTGGTGGTTGGCAACCGGGGGCTGGGCGGGTTCGCGGGTCTCCTGCTGGGCTCGACGGCGGTGCAACTGGCCGCGCATGGCCGCTGCCCGGTCATGGTGGTGCGGGGCGAGTCCGACCGGACTGGCCCCGTCCTGCTGGGAGCGGACGGTTCACCAGCGGGCGAGGGGGCGGTTGAGTTCGCCTTCGAGGAAGCCGGCCTCCGCGGCACAGGCATCGTGGCCCTGCATGCGTGGACGCCGTGGAGCGTGGCCGTCACCCCGCCGCAGGATCCGTCGGCGTCCAGTGCGCTGGATCCGGTCATGCTGGAGGCCGGCGAGAGGCGCCTGGTGGCCGAAGCGCTCGCCGGCCGGCGTGAGAGGTATCCGCACGTCGCGGTCGAGCATTCCGTGGTACGCGGCGGTGCTCGGGAGGCGCTGATCGAGGCAAGCAGGAACGCGGGATTGATCGTTGTTGGTGCCCGGGGCCGCAGCGGGTTCACCGGTCTGCTCCTCGGATCGGTCAGCCAGGCCCTCCTCCACCACGCGCACTGCCCGGTCGTCGTCGTGCGTGGATCCGATGCCTAAGGGGCAGGATCCCGGAGCGCCTGGACGAGCCGACGGTTCCACAGGCGACGCGCATCACGGGCTGAGTGCCCATGAGGTCGTGCTGCTTCTGGAGAGCGATGCCGATCGTGGCCTCAGCGGGGAGGAGGCCGCGCAGCGGCTTGAGCGGTTTGGCCCCAACGTGCTGCCTGCGGCGGCGGGCGGCGGTCTGCTGCGGCGGGTCCTGCGGCAGTTCCACCACCCGCTGATCTACGTCCTGCTGGTCGCGGGCGTGATCACGGCGGCGCTGGGTGAGTACATCGACTCGCTGGTGATCTTCGGTGTGGTGCTGGTGAACGCGGTGGTCGGATTCGTGCAGGAGTCGAAGGCCGAGGCCGCGCTGGAGGGGCTGCGAGCGATGGTGCGCACGACGGCCACGGTCGTGCGCGGCGGCAGCAGACGACAGGTGCCCTCATCGGAACTGGTTCCCGGGGACCTGGTGCTGGTGGAGGCCGGCGGCAAGGCGCCAGCCGATGTCCGGCTGCTCCGGGAGACGGAGTTGCGCGTGGATGAGTCGGCTCTGACGGGGGAGTCCGTCCCGGTACCGAAGGACGAGGTAGTTCTGGATGCGCGGACTCCGGTTGCCGACCGGCGCAACATGCTGCATTCCGGGACGCTGGTGACGGCCGGGCAGGGCGCTGGAATCGCGGTGACGACCGGTGCGGAGACCGAACTGGGGCAGATCCACCGTCTGGTGGGCGCCGCTCAGACGCTGGCGACGCCACTGACCGCCAAGCTCACAGCCTTCAGCAAGGTCCTGACCGTGGTGATCCTGGCCCTGGCCACGGTGACCTTCGCGATCGGCGTGGTCCGCGGGCAGGGGACGGTGCAGACGTTCACGGCCGCCGTCGCCCTGGCGGTGGGAGCGATTCCCGAGGGGCTTCCGGCAGCTGTCACGATCACCCTGGCCATCGGCGTCGGCCGAATGGCCAGGCGCCGGGCTGTGATCCGCAGGATGCCCGCCGTGGAGACGCTCGGCAGCACCACGGTCATCTGCTCGGACAAGACCGGCACGCTGACCGAGAACCAGATGACGGTGCGGGCGGTGTGGACACCCGACGGTGCCTTCGACGTGACCGGCTCCGGGTACGACCCCGACGGTGTGCTGCACGACGCGGTCGGTGCGGTGGTCACCGCCGAGGCGGACCGTGCCCTTTGGTGGTGCCTGCTGGCGGGCGCTGGATGCAACGACGCAGTCCTCGTCCGCAAGAACGGTCGACGGGACCTGTTGGGCGACCCGACCGAGGGGGCCATGCGTGTCGTGGCCGGCAAGGGGGGCCTGACTGCGACGGACGTGGCCGAACGCTATCCACGGGTCGACGTGATCCCTTTCAGCTCCGAGCGGCAGTACATGGCCACCCTCCACCGCGACACCGACACCGGCGGCCACCTGGTATTGGCCAAGGGTGCCACCGAACGGATCCTCGCCCTGTGCGCGGGGCAGATGACTTCCGACGGCAGCATCCGGCCGCTGGACCCCGCCGCTGTCCTGACAGCCGCCGAGCACCTGGCCGCCGGCGGTCTGCGGGTCCTGGCCACCGCCGCGCTGCCGTCCGCGGACCCGGGCACCTTCACCGAGAAGCACCTGCCCGGCGCCCTGGTCCTCACCGGGCTGCAGGCCATGCTCGACCCACCCCGTCCGGCCGCAACCACCGCGGTGAGCGCCTGCCACACCGCTGGCATCACCGTCAAAATGATCACAGGCGACCACGCAGCCACCGCCTCCGCCATCGCCGGCCGCATCGGACTGCTGACCGCGCCCAGCCCGCACGAGGGGGACGTCCTCACCGGAGCTGATTTGACAGCGCTGCCCGACCGGGACTACCCCGATGCCGTCGACCGGGCCCGCGTCTTCGCCCGGGTCTCGCCCGAGCAGAAGCTCCGGCTGGTCCGGGCCCTGCAGGAGCGCGGGCAAGTGGTGGCCATGACCGGCGACGGCGTCAACGACGCCCCGGCCCTGCGCCAGGCCAACATCGGCGTCGCCATGGGACGCGGCGGCACCGAGGTCGCCAAAGACGCCGCCGACATGGTCCTCACCGACGACGACTTCGCCACCATCGAAGCCGCCGTCGAAGAGGGACGCGGCGTCTTCGACAACCTCACCAAGTTCATCGTCTGGACGCTGCCGACCAACATGGGCGAGGGCCTGGTCATCCTGGTGGCCATCCTGCTGGGCGCCACGCTGCCGATCCTGCCCACCCAGATCCTGTGGATCAACATGACCACTGCCGTCGCCCTCGGCCTGATGCTCGCCTTCGAACCCAAAGAGGCAGGCATCATGACCCGGCCGCCTCGCGACCCGGCCCGGCCCCTGCTCACTGGCGCCCTCGCCGTCCGTATCCTGCTGGTATCCGCCCTCCTCGTCGCCGGCGCCTGGTGGCTATTCACCTGGGAACGCGACACCGGCGCGACCCTGCCCGAGGCACGCACCGCAGCCGTGAACCTGTTCGTCACCGTCGAAGCGTTCTACCTCTTCAGCTGCCGCTCCCTGACCCGTTCCGCCTGGCACCTCGGCCTGTTCAGCAACCGGTGGATCATCGGCGGTCTCCTCGCCCAGACAGTCGGACAGCTCGCCCTCACCTACCTGCCGGCCATGAACCACCTCTTCCACACCGCACCCATCAGTGGCGCGGCCTGGCTGAGGATTCTCGCGCTTGCAGTGCTCGCCTCCGTCGTGGTCGCCATCGACAAGCGTTTGCGACACCACCTCACGTGACCCCGGACCTCCCGGTCGGACGGGGGCCGCCGTCCGGCCACCCGGGAAGCGCCCCAGTCGCCCCGTACAGGTGGTCCCGGACCCGGACCACTCCGACCCCACACCACCGTGGCAGCCGTCACATCACGCGCGACCTGCCACCCACCAGCCGCCCGAACCCACATCAACCTGGAAGTGCCATGAGTAATCTCGCACTTGCCCTCATCGCCCTGGGAGCCTGGATCGCCATCGGCCTCGCCACCGCTTGGTGGATGGCCCGCAAGGGCTACCGTCACTGGGGATGGCCGCTCATGGGTATCGTCTTTGGTCCGGTCCTGGCCCTCGTCGCCGGCGAGCGTACGCAGCTGCACCGCCTCGGACCGCTCGCCCGGACAGAAGTCGGTCCGCCCGGCCCAGGCGGCCTGCGAGTGCTGGTGGGCGTGGACGGCTCCCCCCAATCTCTGGCCGCGCTGGACCGGGCCGCCGAACTCCTGGGGCCGTACGCGCAAGCCCTCGTCGCCGTCGAGGTGGTGGGGTACGACGCGGCCGACGACGAAACGGACCCGAGCATCACCGCGGCGAGAAACCACCTGAGGAGCGTCGCCGAGCGCGCCGACGGGCGGGTGACGCAATGCGACATCATCTCCGGGCCACCGTCGCGGGCGCTGATGAGCTACGCCAGGGAACAGGACATCGACCTCATCGTCGTCGGCACACACGGACGCGGCCTGTCCCGCCGACTACTCGGCAACGTCGCCCAGCAACTGGTGCGCCAGCACACCGTGCCCGTTCTCGTCGTCGGCGACCACCGACACGCATCCCCTGATGAAGCACAGGAGGGAAGCGCACTCCCGCCCCCTTCACACCGCACCAGACACGCGTAACCGCGCACCTCGGCATCGCAGTACTCACCGCGCTCGCCTCCGCCGACAAACGCCTGCGCCGCCGGCCGGTCTGGTCGGGCCCGCCATCGCCCCGTCGCGTCACCGCCGGTGTGCACCTGCCTGCCCGTACCCGCGCTGGGCGCCGGGCGAGTTCCGGCGAATCGGGTCAGCACCGGACCGGTCACGGCGAGCAGCAGGACGTAGGCGGCCGCCAAGGCGCCGAGCCGGTCCTGCATCACCCCGACCAGACCGATCATGACGAGAGAGAACTCGCCGTGTGCGATGAGCGCGGTACCGGCCCGCAGCCGGGCCGACCAGGGGCTGGCCCCGGCGTCGAGGTCTTCGGCAACTGCAAAAGGCTGCGGAGCTCTTCGGCGATCTCGGTGACAGCTGTCGGTGTCATGTGTCAACTAGAGGCGCAAGCCGCACCGCCACCGACACCACTTTCCACTCTGCCGGGGCCG
>NZ_JAVFVX010000171.1:0-11040 GCF_033441795.1 Streptomyces sp. ADMS
AACCCCGACCTGCCTGTGGAGGTGGTCTCCGGAGGCCTGTTCACCGGGTCGCGCCGGGTGCCGGTCCGCGAGTTCGGGTACGTCCAGGGTGCGAACGCCCAGATCGCGGAGCTGACCGGTGCCGAGTTCGGTGAGGCGTACGAGCGGCTGATCGCCGACGGTTCGTTCGTGATGGACTCGGAGGCCGCCGCGCGAGGCGTCGTCGCTCTTCGCCAGGCCGCGCCCGCCCGTGCGACGGAACTGGCCACCGCCCTGCAGTACGCCTTCTACGTCGAGGGCCTCAGCCTCTCCGCCCCGGCGACCTACCGGAAGGTCGCCGAGGAGGCCGGCCTGGACGCCGACGCCGTGGTCGCCGCCTTCGAGGGGTCCGAGGTGCGGGTGGCGGCCGGATCCGATTTCCACCGGGCGGCCTCGCTGGGCGTCACGGGCTTCCCCACCCTTCTGGCGGTCGACGGCGACCGTGTCACCGTGCTGGCCCGGGGCCACGCCACCGCCGACGAGGTCGACCAGCGGCTCGCGACCCTTCGTACCCCCTGACCCCTTCCGTCCCCACCCTCCCCTTCGCCCCGCTCACCCCCCCTTTCCCACAAGGAGTTATCGATGAGCCCGCACTGGCCCCGCAGCTGGTCGTGCCCGGCCACCGTCTGCCCGGCACGGCGGCCGACGCCTCGGCCATCGCCGCCACCCGTGACTACCTGATCGCCTTCGAGGAGGAGCTCGGTCAGGCCGCCGACGGCGCCGCTCTGACCGAGGCGCTGGTCAAGCGCTACCCGGACCACGGAATGCTGATCGCCGCGCAGATCGGTGCGAAGGTCGCCAAGGGCGAGATGAAATGGGGCTGACCATGACCGAGTTCACGACCTCCACCGCCCCCGCCGATGTCGTACGCCGCCAGTACCTCGCCTCCGCCGCGGGTGACCTGACGGCCCTGCGGGCCACACTCGCCCCGGACGTGGAGTGGACGGAGATGGCCGGCTTCCCCCTCGCCGGGACCTACCGCACCCCCGACGGTGTCACCGCCAACGTGATGGAACAGCTCGGCAAGGAGTGGGAGGGCTGGACCGCCCACGACGACACCTACGTCGTCGACGGCGAGAACGTCGTCGTCCTGGCGCGCTACACCGCCGCCAACAAGGCCACGGGCAAGCCGATCGACGTCCGTGTCGCCCATCACTTCGTCGTACGCGGCGGACTGATCGTGCGCTTCGAACAGTTCGTCGACACCGCCCTCGTCCGTGACGCCATGACCCACTGACGCGACGCTGCCGCGCTCGTTTCCCCTCCCGCCGGTCAGGAGGGGGCGCGAGCGCGGCAGCCCGCTCCGCGGGGGGAGTTGCCCGACGCCGGGACCGGCTCGGCCGGGGCGCCGCGAGTGAGGGGTTCTGATCGGTTTCACCTCGGTGACCCTCTGGTTCCGCAGACGGGAGCAGTCTCCGGTCACAAGCAGACGAGTACGGACGCCTCGGGGCCACTAGGTCACAGACCGGGGCGGGCATGACCGGGATGCGCTGAGATGGCTCAATTCATCGCAACCTGTCAGTCAGTTGGGGCCGCCATGAGCGACACGATCACGTCAGGGTCGACCGACGGGGCAGGAGCTGCCGCGCAGGCTCATCGACTGCGCGACGCCCTGAGCCGCGCGAGCGGGCCCGGAGCGGCCAAGGACCGGTTCCGGGGACTACTGGAAGCAGCCCCCGACGCGATGGTCATCGTGGACGACACCGGAACCATCAAGCTCGTCAACGCCCAGACCGAGACCCTGTTCGGCTACCGGCGTGAGGAGCTCCTCGGCCACCGCACCGCGGCGGCCCTCGTCGCCCACCTGCTCGACCCCGACGGCTCGCCGGATCCCCTGCCCGAGGAGTGCTGCGGCGCGGAGGGCTTCCCCGTGCTCTGACCGCGTGGCCCCTTGGAGAGTTCCGCGGCGAACTGCGCGCCGGCGAGCAGCGCCAGGTTCGACAACCACAGCCAGATGAGGAAGACGACGATGCCGGAGAGCGAGCCGTACAGCCTGCTGTAGGCGCCGACTGCCGAGGCGTACGCCGAGAAGCCCGCGGAGACGGTCAGCCACAGCGCGGCGGCCAGCGCGCCGCCGGGGAGGCTGTGCCCGCGTCGGCGCGCGACGGCAGGGCCGGTGTGGAAGACGATCACGACCAGGAGGGCGACCAGGCACAGCAGCAGCGGCCAGCGAAGCAGTCTCCACGCCCAGGCCACGGTGGCGTCCATGCCCAGGGTCCGGCCGATGGCCTCCGCGACCGGGCCGGTGAGCAGCAGCGTGAGCGAGCCGACGAGGAGCAGACCGAGCAGTACGAGCGCGGTGAGCACGATGCGGTGTGCCTTGCGCCAGTTCGAGCGCCGGTCCTCGACGCGGTGCATACGGTGCAGGGCGCGGCGGAAGACGGCGAGATAGCTGGAGGCCGACCACAGCGCGCTGGCCATACCGGTCACGAGCAGCGGCCAGGCCGTCCCGTCCGTGTCCAGCGCATGGGACAGCACGGTGCGCAGTTCGGCACCGGACTCGGCCGGGGCGTAGGCGGTGACGTGGGTGATGAACCCCTCGGCCGTCTCCGGGCTGATCAGACCGAACGCCAGGACCGTCGCCAGCATGGCGGGGAGCACCGCCAGGATCGCGTAGTACGTCAGTGCCGCTGCGTAGTCCGTGATGTCGTCGTCCCACAGCGACACCGGCGTGCGCCACAGCGCGGACCGCCAGGCCGTCACCTGCCACGGCCTGGCGGTCCGCGTCCACGGCCTTGGCCACGTCCAAGGCCGCGGCCACCGGAGCCGACGTGCCGGGCGGACCCTGTCGGGTGCGTCGGGTGCGTCGGGTGCGTCGGGTGCGTCGGGTGCGTCGGGTGGGTCGGGTGGGTCGGGTGGGTCGGGCACGACCGCGTACGGCTCAGCGGACACGGTGCATGCGGTGCGAGGCGGCACTCAGACGGACCCGGGTGTGCGCCGTGTACGGTGCCGCCGCCGTTCCGGCCTCCTCCGTCGCCGCGCGGAGGTCGGGCAGCACGGCGTGCGGGGACGTGTCCGGGGCCAGCCAGACCCGCAGGTCCACCTCCAGCCGCCGACCGCGACGGGGGAGCACCCGGGCGCGGCTGCGGGCGATTCCGGGGAGGGACGTCACGCGGGCGTCCAGTGCGTCGGCCAGTGCCTGGGGGCGCACCGTGCAGCGGGGGGAGGGCAGGGCGAGACGCCGGGCCGGGCCGGGCCGGAGCTGCCCGAGGGCGCAGAGCGCGAACAGCACGGTCAGGCCGATCGCCGCCGCCGTGACGGTGGGAGTCCACCAGCCCTCGCCGCGCAACTGTGCCAGCCGGTCCCGGTCCAGCAGGACAGTGCCCGTACCGGCGCTGGGCCACCAGGACGGCAGCCGGTCCGCGAGGTGGCGGTCCGTGGCCGCGAGCCAGGAGCCCGAGAGGAGGAGCACGAGTCCGACGGCGCCGAGGCCGGCGCGGTTGACGGCGCTATGGGTGTGGCCCATCACTGGTCGACTCCCGGGGTGGATGCGGAGGCGGGCGCGGAGGTGGATGTGGAGGTGGGTACAGGTGCGGGTGCGGGAGTGGATCCGCCGTCGCCGGGTCCCGGCGTGTCCGCCGTCGGGGCGGGACGCTGCCACACCGGCTCCGGCGTGACGGTGACCCGCAACCGGGGACCGCTGCCCAGGAGGCAGCCGGCCAGGGTGTCCCGGGCGGCGGCCGTGACGGCGGTGTGCGCGTGTGCCCGGTCGCCGAAGGCGAGCCCGGCCCGTACGGTGACGCGTCGGCGCCGCAGTCGTACCCGTACCGCTCCGATGCCGTCCACGTCTCCCACCGCGTCGCGGACAAGGGCCTCCACCGCCGAGCGGTCCACTGCCGCGTCGACGTGGGCCGCCGAGGTGCGGACGGTGGACACACGGCGGCGGCCGGGGGTGAGAGCGAGAACGATCATCCAGACGCCCAGCAGGGCCGTCAGCCCGCCCACGGCGACGACAGCCGCGTCGCCGGGCCCGTGCCCGGCCGCCCAGTGCACGGTGGAGGTCCGCCAGGCGGCGGCCGTCCGGTGCCCGAGGTGCACCTTGACCAGGTCGAAGGCGAGCGCACCGCACCCCAGGGCGGCCACCGAGGACAGCAGGGCGACCGGGAGCCGGCGCCGGGTCCACCAGCGCCGGGGCGTACGGCTCCCGCGGGCCTCCGGGACGGCCTCCCGGGCCGGGGACACCGGTGCCGGGGACGACACCAGGGGGTGGGAGGACTTCGGCGGGGCGAGCGCGGTGACGTTGACGCGCGGGGCCGGCATATCGAGGCCCGTCAGTTCCCGGGTGCGTTCCACCACGTGCCGCTGGACGCCCCGCACGGTGTCGGCCAGCGGAGCCGGGTAGGGCAGCGTCACCGCGAGGGACACGTCTGCCCTACCGCCGCGCACGGACGCCGCGGTCCGGACCGTCCGGGCACCGCCTCCGGCGGGCAGCGCCTCGGTGGTCGCCCGCTCGGCGATCCTGCGCACCGCCCGTTCCGAGACGGTGGTGGTGCCCCGCCGCGCGGCGGCGGTCATCGACGGCTCCGCTCGAACACGTCCCGTACGTCGCGGACGCTGCCGCCGCCCTCGACCCACCGGCCCAGCACCCAGCCCAGGGCGCCGAACGCGGCCACGAGCAGGAAGGCGCCGAACCCGCCGAACCAGCCGGCGAACGCCAGGGCCATACCCGCGATCATCCCTACGAACGGTGTGCTCATGCCCATCCACCTCTCACCGGATCCACTCCTGCCCGTGCCCGGACGCGCTACTCCACGCGGGCCTCGGTCGGGCTCGCGGACTCCTCGTCGTCGGGCAGGTGGACGTCGTTGACCGTGATGTTCACCTCGACGACCTCCAGCCCGGTGATGCGCTCCACGGCGGCGACGACGTTCTCCCTGACGTCCTGGGCGACGTCCATGACGGACACCCCGTACTCGACGACCAGGTCCAGGTCGATGGCCGTCTGCCGCTCGCCCACCTCGACCTTCACGCCGCGGCCCACGTTGGGCCGGCCGCCGGGCACGCGGTCGCGTACGGCGCCGAAGCTGCGCGAGAGCCCGCCGCCCATGTCGTGCACACCGGGGATCTCGCGGGCGGCGATGCCCGCCACCTTCACGACGACGACGTCGGCGATCGATGTCCGGCCTCGGTTCGCGGCCGGCTGGTCGGCTCCCGCCGTGCCCCCGGACACGGCCGTCGTCGTCTGAGGCGACCTGCCCGGCTGCGGGGTGGAGAGGTCGTTGCTGGCGACTGGTGCGGTCTGCGTGGTCATGGCACGTCCGTTTCTGTCTGGCTTGTTCATGGCTCTGTCCGGTTTCTTGCCTTGGTCCCTGTCTCGTCGTTGATGTGTTCTCACTCCGTCAGACCCGTCCCGGCCGCGTCTGTGACGCGGGTACCCCGAAAAACCTCAGGGCGACGCCGGAGCGGCGCCCTGAATGTGACAGACCGTCAGCTGGTGGGCATCGGGACGGTGTCGCCGCGATCACGAAGCCGCGTCCTCCCAGCCGTCGCCGGAGGGTGATGTGCCAGGCGTGGGGCCCGGGGGCGCGGGACGGCCTGCGAGGACGTACAGCAGTATGGCTCCGGCTCCGGCTCCGGCATCGGCGCCGGCCACGAAGGGCGGCGCATCCGTGGCACCGGTCGAGTCGGGCCTGCCGGGCGCCCCGATCGCGCCGCCGGCTCCGAACACCGGTACGCCCGCCGCATCGGTGCGCCTGGACCCCGGAACCCGGCTCCGGAAGCCGGCCGGATCGGTCGTGCCCGTTTCCGTCACGGAAAAAGGGACTGAATGCGCCCCCACGCGGCATCCGTACGGTGCCCGTCTCCCGAAGTCCTCCGTAACGAGGACGCCGCGACGGTGTCCAACCCGCAGGAGACCGGACGAGAGGAGCCGCCCAGTGGCGGGTGACCGCACATGGAGCGCACCACCGGACACCCGGGCCGACACGGACGACGTCCTGCTCACGGTCCGTGCCGGGGAGGGGGACGAGGACGCCTTCGCGGTGCTCGTGCAGCGGCACGCGCCTGCACTGATCCGGCTCGCCACAGGGCTGCTCGGGACCCGCACCGAGGCGGAGGACGCCGTACAGGACGCCTTCCTCAGCGCCTGGCGGAGGTTGCCGGAGTTCCAGGGGCGCTCCTCCTTCGGCACGTGGATGTACCGGATCGTCACCAACCGCTGCCTGAACGTGCTGCGGGCCCGGAAACCCGTGGCCTCGCTGGAGGCGGCGGACGACGTCCCCGCAGCCGAGCACACCACCTCCCCGGCCCGCATCGCCGAGGCCCGTGACGCGGTCCGCGAACTGCGGGAGGCCCTCGACCTGCTCTCGGCGGAACAGCGGGCCTGCTGGGTGCTGCGCGAACTGGACGGCTGCTCCTACGAGTTCGTCGCGGACGCGGTCGGCATCAGCCAGGAGGCCGTCCGTGCCCGCGTCTTCCGCGCACGCCGTTCTCTGACCCGAACAATGGGGGCCTGGCGATGACCGACCGCACCGACCCGCCGAACAACGCGTCCACCCACGGTGACGACGACGAACTCCTGTCCTGTGGAAGGCTGTTGTCGCGGACCTGGCACGACTGGGAGCAGCCGTCCGCCGGTACCGACGACCACCTGCGGTCCTGCCCGCACTGCCGGCAGGCCGTGAGCGGACTCGACCGGCTTGAGTCCGTGGTGCGTGGCCTGCAGGAGGAGGCGGACACCGCCGCCTACGACGCCGAGCCGCTGACCCGGCGGGTCATGGACGTCGTACGCCTCGAACTGCGTCCGGGCCGCCCCCTGCCCCTCGGTGAACCCGCCGAGGGCCTGTGGATCATGGAGGCGGTCGCGGCCCGCGCGCTGCGCGCGGCGGCCGAGACGGTCGCGGGCGTCCGGGCGGGCTCCTGCCGGCTCTTCGACGCTCCCGCCGACGGCGCCGTCGGCATCCGCCTCGCAATCCACGCCCCGGCCGACGTCCCCCTGCCGGATCTCGCCGCCCGGGTGCGTGAACGGGTGTGGGAGGCCGCGGACCGCGAACTGGGCATGGTCCTGGCGGCTGTGGACATCCGTGTCACCGATCTCCTCCACACCACGGCCGACGACGGCCAGGAAGAAGGTCGTACGCCATGACCGTGCACCACGAGAGCACCGTGCACCACGAGAGCACCGTGCACGCGACGCTCGTCGCGGAACTCGCCACGGCCGCGGAGAGCGTGCCGGGGGTGGCCTTCCTGCGGCCGGGGCTGGCCGACCGGGTGCGCTCCGCGCTGTCCCGGCCCCCTGCGGGCACCGTCGGCGTGCCACCCGCCGGAGTGCGCATGTCCCGCCGGGACGGCGACGGTCCCTTGCACGTCGAGATCCACGTCGTCGCGCTGCGGCGGGCCAGGACCCTGGACGTGGCCCGCGCCGTCCGGGCCACCGTCGAACGCCGCCTGGGCGCACTGGAGTACGCGCAGCCCTCGCAGCCCGCCCCGCAGGTCACCGTGACGGTCACGGGTCTCGTCTGACGCCCGGCCGTCCACACCCCCACCGCGGCTGCCGTGAACCGGCACCCGCGAAGGCATCCGTGCGGGAGGGGACCAGGCCGGGCCTGTCGGGCAGACCGGCCGTAGACCGGGCTCGGCCGTGCAGGACCGTCCGGCCCACCGGACACTCCCCGACCCCGTTCAGCTCAGCCCGGGAACGTCATCACGGCGATGGGAGCCGAGGAATTCGGTGGGAGACCGCCGAGATCCGCCTCCGGCATGGGCGGCTCAGATAGGGGCGTCATGGCCAACTGGGCTCCCTTGCCCTGGAGTTGACTCTCGGAGGGCTCTTCCGTGTGCCGTCTCCGGCCGACGCCTGCTGACGAAGTCGGCCGAGGGGCACCGCGAAGCCGGTGTTCCGGTACTTCGCAGTCGTCGTCACTCCCAGGTCATCTCGCCCATGGCGACCTTCGCACCGATCTCGGCGGCGATGACCATGCCGTAGTCCGGGTAGCGTTTGACGAGCGCCGCGGTCAGCGCGGCTCCGTCGGCGGCCTTGGCCAGTTCCTCCTCGAAAGTGAGCAGGTACTCGCGGGTGGCGGTGATGGCGGAGGAGTCCGCGGGAGTGCCGGGCAGGCGGTGGCCGGGCACGACGAGCTTCGGGTTGAGGGCGGCCATCTCGTCCAGCAGCTTGATCCAGGCAGCACGGATCTCCGGGGTGGGGGTGTCCGCGACCCACACATGCTGCTGCTGGAACAGCAACACCCCGCCGAGGATGGCGCGCTGCTCCGGCTGCCACAGGTAGTGGCGGTCCGGCAGCAGGGCTGATCCGCCCTTGAGTTCGAAGCGGTGCCCTTCCAGGGTCAGGCCATGGGTCAGAGGCTTGATCTCCACCAGGCGGGTGGGCAGGTTGGCGCCGAGGTCGGCCCACGTCTTGAGCTTGCTCTCGAAGGTGTGCCGTATGTGCTTGATGACCGGCCGGGTGGCGACGAACCTGGCGTCGGGGAAGGCGTCGGCCAGGGCCTCGGCGCCGAAGTAGTAGTCCGGGTCGCCGGCGCTGATGAACACGGTGGTCAGCTTCTTGCCCGAGTCCAGCACCTCGGCCACCAGCCGGTACCCGTCGGCCCGGGTGAACCCGGTGTCGACCAGGAGCGCCTCACGCTCACCGGTGACCAGAGTGGCCGTCTTGTTCTTGCTGCCGACCGGGAAGTCCAGGTCGAGGACCTTGAAGTCGAGCGTGCCCCTGGGGTGCTTTTCCTTGTGCTGTCGGGCTCCGTGTCCGTCGGTGAGCGGGGTGGCCGACGCGCTGGCCGGGGTGAGGCCCAGGCCGATTCCGGTGGCCGTGAGCGAGCCTGCCGCGAGGAAGTGACGCCTGTTCATGGGCATGTCTAGTGCTCCCTGTTGATGGTGGGGGTGAGTGCGCACGTGAGAGGGCGCCGCGTGTCGGCCTCTCACGTTTTCGCGGTGGTGCTGGTGTGCGGTACGGCCACCCGCACCACCGGGTGCGTGTACGTCCGGAGGGCGTGGTTGATCGTGGTGGCGACGTTCATCGCACGACGACGGTCGGTCCCGGCTGCCCCCGTCGGCCGGACCGGGAAGGCGCCAGGGAGTGGTACCGGCGACGTGCGGGCTCGTTCGCCGCCGTCCCGTTCCTCCGCGACGGTTTCGTCGCGCGGGACGCTGACATCGGCGGCGGAGGTGTTGGAGAAGACGGTGCCGTTGCCGACGGTGGGCCTCACCGTCTTCCCGGCTTGTGTGAGTTCGCCTGTGAGGCGCTGCCACGGCTACGTCATGGCGTCGCGAACCCTGGCGGTGTCGACGAACTGCTCGAAGCGGACGATCAGGCCACCGCGGACCACGAAGTGGTGGGCGACACGCACGGCGATCGGCTTGCCCGTGGCCTTGTTGGTCGCGGTGTAGCGGGCGAGGACGACGACGTTCTCTCCCTCGGCGACATAGGTGTCGTCGTGCGCGGTCCAGCCGTCCCACTCCATGCCGAGCTGCTCCATGACGTGGGAGGTGACCCCGTCGGGGGTGCGGTAGGTGCCGGCGAGGGGGAAGCCGGCCATCTCGGTCCACTCCACGTCGGGGGCGAGGGTGGCGCGCAGGGCGGCCAGGTCGCCGGCTGCGGAGGCCAGGTACTGGCGGCGGACCACCTCGGCCGGGGCTGTGGAGGTCGCGAAGTCGGTGTGCTCGTACGTCATGACGCTCAGCCCCACTTCATCTCGCCCTTGGCGACCTTCGCCCCGAGCTGGGCGGCGATCAGCATGCCGTTGTCGGGGTAGCGCTTGACGAGCGCCTCGGTCAGCGCGGCGCCGTCGGCCGCCTTGCCGAGTTCCTCCTCGAAGGCGACGAGGTAGTCGCGGGTGGCGGTGATGGCCGTGGCGTCGGCCGCCGTGCCGGGCAGGCGGTGGCCGGGGACGACCAGCTCCGGCCGCAGGGAGGCCATCTCGTCCAGCAGCTCGATCCAGACGGAGCGGTCCTCGGGGGTGGGGGTGTCGGCGACCCAGACGTGCTCCTGCTGGAAGAGCAGGACGCCTCCGAGGAGGGCGCGGTGCTCGGCCTGCCACAGGTAGTGGCGGTCGGGCAGTCCGGCCGGGCCGCCCTTGAGCTCGAAGCGGTGGCCTTCGAGGGTGAGG
This sequence comes from Streptomyces sp. ADMS, assembly GCF_033441795.1. NCBI lineage: Bacteria > Bacillati > Actinomycetota > Actinomycetes > Kitasatosporales > Streptomycetaceae > Streptomyces > Streptomyces sp. ADMS. Next base: position 10,077 of record NZ_JAVFVX010000171.1, read on the forward strand.
TCGCCGGTCAGCGGGGTGAGGTCGACCAGGCGGGTGGGCAGGTTGGGGCCGACGGCCTCCCACGCCTTGAGCTTGCCCTCGTAGGAGTGCCGGATGTGCTCGATGACGATCGGGGTGGCGACGAACTCCGCCTCGGGGAAGGCGTCGGCGAGGATTTCGGCGCCGAAGTAGAAGTCGGGGTCGCCGTGGCTGACGAAGACGGTGGTGAGCTTCTTGCCCGAGTCGAGGATCTCGGCGGCGAGGCGGTGGCCGTCGGCGCGGGTGAAGGCGGCGTCGACCAGCAGGGCCTCCTGCTCACCGGTGACGAGGGTGGCGGTCTTGTTCTTGCTGCCGGCCGGGAAGTCGAGGTCGAAGATCTTGAAGGAGAGGGCGCTCATGGGGCCTCCTGAAGGGGATGGAAATTCAGTGGGTGGGGGGGTGGCGGTCAGGGCGCGGTGGTCAGTTCGGCCAGTCGCCGGTCGATCTCGTCGGCGGTGGCACGGCCGTGGGCCAGGGTGGCGACTCGGTCGCCGTCGACGGCAAGCAGGGTGGGGAAACCGGTGACGCCCAGCTCGGCACAGCGGTGGAAGTCGTCCGTCGCAGCGTCGTGCGCCTCGGGCGTGTCGAAGGAGGCGACGACGGTGTCGGCGTCCAGACCGGCCTCCTCGGCGACCTTTCGGTAGGTCGCCGGGTCGGAGAGGCTGAGGCCGTCGACGTAGAAGGCCCGCTGGAGGGCGCCGGCCAGTGCCGCTGCACGGTCGGGGGCGGCCCGGCGCAGGGCGATGACGCCGCGCGCGGCGGCCTCGGAGTTCATCACGAACGACCCGTCGGCGATCAGCCGCGCATAGCCCTCGCCGAACTCGGCGCCGGTCAGCTCGGCGATCTGGGCGTTGGCGCCCTGGACGTAGCCGAACTCGCGGATCGGCACCCGGCGAGGCCCGGTGAACAGGCCGCCGGAGACCACCTCGACCGGCAGTGCGGGATG
>NZ_JAVFVX010000172.1:0-9102 GCF_033441795.1 Streptomyces sp. ADMS
GACTATGACCCCCTCCGGGGAGATCGTCTCCCACGCTGTCACAGATCGTTTCCCCGCCGTGCGACGCCGGCCGAGCCTGCGGAAGGGGTGCCCCGGCCACCAACTCGCCGAGGTGGAGGGCAGTTTCGTCGGTGCCCCCACACCCCAGCCAGGCGCCCCACGATGACCAGCCACCCACACACCCCGGGCGCCCTCTCAGCGACTGGTTAGCATGCCTTCCCGCAACCGCGTGAGGGTACGAGAGAGCAGCCGGGAGACATGCATCTGCGAGACGCCCAGGAATTCGCCGATCTGGGCCTGGGTGAGTTCCTCGACGAACCGCATGTGGATGATCTGCCGGTCCCGCTCATCGAGTTCGGCGATCAGCGGGGCCAGGACATGGAAGTCCTCCACCAGCTCCAGCGCCGGGTCCTCGGCGCCGATGAAGTCCTGCAGCGCCGCTTCGCCGTCCTCGCTCCCGCTGATCGTGGCGTCCAGGGAGGAGGAGTTGTAGCCGTTCGCGGCGAGGCGGGCCTCCCGTACCTCTTCCTCGGACAGGCTCATCAGCTCCGACAGTTCCCTGACCGTGGGGTTGCGGCCCAGGCGGCTGCGGAGTTCCTCGGTGGCGCGCGCGAGCTGGACGCGGGCTTCCTGGAGCCGGCGCGGAACGTGGACGGCCCAGGTGGTGTCACGGAAGAAACGCTTGATCTCGCCGACGATGTAGGGGATGGCGAAGGAGGTGAACTCCGTCTCCCGGGACAGGTCGAACCGGTCGATGGCCTTGATCAGACCGATCGTGCCGACCTGGACGATGTCCTCCATCTCCTCCGGCCCGCGGCTGCGGAACCGGCTGGCCGCGAAGCGGACCAGGGACACGTTCATCTCGATCAGCGTGTGCCGCGCGTAGCTGTACTCCGGCGTGCCCTCCTCAAGCACCGCCAGCCGGCTGAAGAAGAGCTTGGACAGCTGGCGGGCATCCTTCGGCGCCACCTTGCTGGGATCGGCGACCTCCGGCAACTCGCACACCTGCGTGTCCGTCGTGGTCACAGTCATGAGCGCCATGACATGTCCCTCCCATCATCGAAGCCAACAGCGCGTCGGCCGAATGCAGCCGACGCCTCGGCGCGAGTACCCCCTCATTGTGCGTCCATGCGCCCCACTCGCACGAACGAAGAAGGCACCACACTCGCAAAAAACACCCGGAACAGCATCACGGCTGCCGCGGCTCATCGCCGCGGGCCCGGGCTGGATCCGGCCGGTGTGCGCCGACTGCCGTGCCAGTCCAGTATCAGGACCGTGGCGTCGTCCTTGAGGCTGCCGTGGCAGGCGTCGAGCACCGCGGCGGTCAGGCTACGAACGGCTTCTCTCGGGTGCACCGCACGGGTGTGGTGCACGACCGAGGCCAGGTCGACGGAAGCGGCACCGCGCTCCTGCATGCCGTCGGTGAGCAGGATCAGGCGGTCTCCGGGACGCAAGTGCAGTTCCTGAACGCGGTAAGGGGTGGGTGCCGCCACACCGAACGGCAGGTTGACGGCGAGTCCGACCTCCTCGACGGTGCCGTCGCGCAGCCGCAGTGGCCAGGGATGGCCGGCGTTGACCAGTTCGCAAAGGCCTGTTTCGAGGTCGACGCACAGCAGCTGTCCGGTGGCCAGCCCGCGGCTGTGGTTCAGCAGGGCCTGGTGGGCGTGGTCGGCCTGCTTGATGGCGTCACAGCCGGTGCGGCGGGCCTGCCGCAGTGCGCCGACCAGCAGGGTGGCCAGCAGAGCGGAGTCCGTGTCGTGGCCCATGGCGTCGGTGATGGACAGGTGCAGGGTGTCGCGGCCGAGGGCGTAGTCGTAGGTGTCGCCGCCGATGTCGTCGGCCGGCACCAGCCCGGCGGCAAGGGTGAACTGGGACGCCTCGCAGCAGGAGGCCGAGGGAAGCAGCTGGTGCTGGATCTCCGCGGCCAGGCTGGTCCTGGTGGTGCGCCGGCCCAGGTGGTACAGGTCGGTGAAGCGGCGGTCCGTGACGATGACGTAGGCCAGCGCGTGTGCCGCGTCACCGATCTGCCGGAGCACGGTGTCGTCGACGGCCTGCAGGGTCGCCTCCAGGACGCCGATGCAGTCGCCGCGGTTGGTGACCGGCGTGATGACGCGCCGTCCGCCCTGGCCGTCCCCTTCCACATGCTGGCGCTGGCTGCGCAGAACGCGGTCGTAGACAGTGCTCTGCAGGTCGATCGGCTCAGCCTGGTCCGCGCCGTCACCGTCGGCGGCGGCGAGCCGTACCAGCCGCTGACCGATGAGGTCGACGAACAGGAACGACACCCGCTCCGCACCGAACCGCTTCTGCAGGTCGTGTGCCACCACGTCGACGGACTCTCCGGGCGGGGCCGCCTCCGCGGCGGCCAGCAACTCGCCCAGTTCCAGATCTTCACCCTCCACGACAACCTCCTATCGGCTGCCGCAACTTCTTCCCCGTATCGCCGCGTCGTCACCTGACACGTCCGTCTTGGCTGGTCAGGGCACCAGAGGCGGTGGCCTTCGCACCGCGGATCCCCACCTCAACCGGTCAGCCGGCCGGCCGGGGCAGGGCAGGGCAGGGCACTTGATGGGACGCCCGGACGTGACCCAGCCGGTGGACGGGCCGCAGTTCACCCGATTCCTGCGCTTCGTCGACACCAACGACGTGTGGGTGAAGGTGAGTTGCCCCGAGCGCCTCAGCGTGACCGGACCCGCCGCCCTGGACGGCGAACGGCACGCCTGCACCGACGTCGTCTCAAGGCTGACGGCGGCCTGTTCACCGTCCGCCGAACAGCGCCTGTGCGGTCGCTGAGCCGCATGCGAGGATGTCGCCCGTGACCGAATCGTCGTCCTCGCCCGTCGCCGAGGACCCACCTCGCGACCACGGCCTGGGGTCCCGTGCCGCTGCCGCGCTTGTGTTCGGGTCCTCGGCCGCGGTACTGGTCGTCGAGATCGTCGCCCTGCGGCTGCTGGCCCCTTATCTCGGTCTCACCCTCGAGACCAGCACCATCGTGATCGGCATCGCCCTCACCGCGATCGCCCTCGGCTCCTGGCTGGGTGGGCTCATCGCCGACCAGGTCAACCCGCGTCGGCTCATAGGCCCCTCGCTCGGGGTGTCGGGAGCGGTCGTCGCGCTCACCCCCGCCGTGCTGCGCACCACCGCCGAGTGGGCACCGGCGATGCTCCTGCTGATCGCCTCGCTGACCATCCTCGTGCCGGGCGCGCTGCTCTCCGCGGTGACGCCGATCGTCACCAAGCTGCGTCTCACCAGCCTCGCCGAGACCGGAACGGTGGTCGGCCGGCTGTCCGGCGTCGGCACCGTCGGCGCCATCTTCGGCACCGTCCTCACCGGCTTCGTCCTGGTGTCGCGGCTGCCGGTCAGCGGCATCCTGATCGGCCTCGGCACACTGCTGGTGGCCGGCGCGGCGCTGGCCGAGTGGCGAACTCGCGGGTGGAGCGGCACCCCTGCCCTCACCCTCGTGGTCGTCGCCGGCGGCCTCGCCACCACGGTCGCGCCCGGCGGCTGCGACACGGAGACCAAGTACCACTGCGCACGGGTCGTCGCGGACCCCGACCGGGCCGGCGGCCGCACCCTCGTTCTGGACGGCTTGCGGCACTCCTACGTCGACCTCGACGACCCGACCCTCCTGGAGTTCGGGTATGTGCGCGCCATCGCGTCGGTGGTCGACGCCGCCTTTCCCGAAGGGGAGCCACTCGTCGCCCACCACCTGGGCGGCGGCGGGCTCACCTTTCCCCATTACCTGGCGGCCACCCGGCCCGGGACCCGCAGCCTGGTGTCCGAGATCGACAACGGGGTCGTACGCATCAACCGCGACCGGCTCGGCCTGAAACCGGACGCCGGTATCGACGTACGCACCGAGGACGGCAGGCTCGGCCTGCGGCGACTGGCCTCCGCCAGTCGCGATCTCGTCGTCGGCGACGCCTTCGGGGGTGTCAGCGTGCCGTGGCACCTCACCACGGCGGAGGCGATGAGCGACGTACGGCGGGTGCTCGACGAGGACGGCCTGTACGTCGCCAACCTCATCGATCACGGTGGGATGGCCTTCGCACGTGCCGAAGCAGCCACCCTCAGCGAGACCTTCGAGCACGTGGCCCTCCTCGGTGAACCCGCCGACATCGGCCTCGACCCGACCGCCACCGCCGACGGCGGCAACCTGGTGGTGCTCGCCTCCGACCGTCCGGTCGACCTGCGCGCGGCCCAGGAAGCGCTGAACGCCCGCCAGACCGGCTGGAAGATCGCCACCGGCGACGACCTCACCTCCTGGATCGGCGACGCCCGACCGCTCACCGACGACTACGCACCCGTCGACCAGCTCCTCCAGCCCTCCACCACACGCAGCAGCCGGTGACAGGACACACGACCCGGTCCTGGCGGCGCGCCAGGACATGACCGGGCCCGGCCGCGGGAGTCGCGGCCGGGCCCGGTGGCGGGAGGTGACGGGGCTCAGTACAGGCCGGTGTAGCCGCTCCAGCCGGTGGCGATCCGCGTCTCCGTGCCGAAGGTCGCGGACGCCGTCGCGTTCCAGCGCCACAGGGCGCCCGCGCTGTCCCGGCCGAGCAGGTCGGGCCGGCCGTCACCGGTCAGCAGGGGCCGTTCACCCAGAGGTTGGCCTCGCCCTGGTCGTTCGCCACCTCGTCCCACTTGTTGCCCCAGCCCTTGTCCAGGCAGAAGGAGTTACCGCCGTAGCCGTTGTCCGCGTAGACCTCCACGGAGCTGTACGAGCTGCCGGTGCCGTTGTTGAACCAGGACGAGTCCTCGTGGGCGATGTACCGGTTGTCGGTGTTCGACCAGATGGGATTGTCGTACTTGAACTTGGCAATGCCGGCGTCGGCGAGATCGTAGTTGATCCCCTTGTAGACGCACAGGTATCCCTCCGGGCAGTTGCCGGGATTTTCCCGGCTCCAGGTGGGCTTCGTGCCCCCGGCCTGGGCGGTGGTGGCGGCGATCGGAAGCAGGGTGACGGCCAGGGCCAGCCCCAGCAGGGCGCGCTTGGTGGTGCGCATGAGGTTCTCCTTCTCACGGGTTTTCTTGGTGGGTTTCCCGGTGGGTTCCAGCGGCGTGCGCCGGGGCCCACGCCCGGGCCGACAGCGGCCGGGCGTGCGGGTTCGGTGGGGCGGTGCGGCCTCAGCCGGAGCCGACGACGGAGCGGGCTCGGCCGAGCGCGGTCGTGACCGCCCGGGTGTAGTAGCGGGTCTGGCGCGCGAACTCGTGACGCGCGGCGTCCCGCACGTGCTCCCGTTGCAGACGGGTGCCGGTCCTGGCCAGGCCGGCCGCGCGGTTGCACTCGGCGTCGGCGACGGCGACGGTCACCTCGCGCTTTTTCGCCTCCCCGGCGGTGCGGGACCGGTTCTCCTTCGCCACGGCGCCGATGGCCTCCGAAGAGCTCGGATAGGCCAGCCCCCGTGCCTTCATACAGGCCCTCCAGTCGGCCAGCGCCCTGGTGTACGGGGGTTCCGCCACGACGTCGTCGAAGGTGACGTACTCCAGGTTGACCACGGCCACCTTGGCCTCGGTCCAGTCGCGCAGATCGCCGTAGAGCCGTTGGCGGGCGTCGGCCTGGCAGCCGTCGGCGCTGGTGAAGATCTGGCCGCGACCGGGCGCCGGGACGACGATCGCGGCATGGTCGGTGCCGTTCAGGGCGCGGTCGAACTCGGCCTGGCGCTGCGGCGGGAGGGAGGCGAGGTAGCGTGCCTGGGGACTGTTCTCGGCGGCGGCCTTCCCGCCCCGGTCACCGGAACGGGCCGCCTCGGCCAGACCGTAGCCGTGGCCGCGGGCCCAGGCGACGTCGTCCAGCCCGAAGCGACGTGTGGGCGCCTCGCTGCGCGGCCCGTCCGGGTCGAGCCCGTACTGGAAGCCCTTGTCCCGCATACAGCCGGTGATCAGCCGCTGCTCGGCCTCGCCGAGGAGCTTGCGCTCCGCGCCGGTCAGCCCGGTGCGCAGCCGGCCGCCGGCGTCCTCGGACGGCCGGTCGGCGGCGGAGCAGGCCGTGACGAGCAGCAGGCCCGTGACGGCGAGCGTCCGGAGCAGATCCTTTCCGCTCATCGGAACTCCTCGTGTCGTGGATGGTGGTCCGCCGGGGTGACGGTCCCCGGCCCGGACGGAAGGCGTGACGCCGACCGATGCCGTGGGGCGCGGCCGGACGCTGCGGAACGTATCCGGGGCGCGGCCGGGTACGTCATCCGGAAGTTCGCGGAATGACGTCCTGCGTGCCGGTGCGGTACGGCCGACGGACCCGGCCCCCACGCGCCCCCAGGCCACCTGCACCCCGCCACCAGCCACCCCGTCAACTTCCGGATACCGCAAGGCCGGTGAGCAACCCAACGCGCTCCCGCCACCCACGACCCGTACGCGGACCACAACCCCGGACAACAGATGCCACCGCCCACAGCCCGGCCGGGCCCGGCCCGGCACAACCCCAGGCCACCTGCACCCCGCCACCAGCCACCCCGTCAACTTACGGATACCGCAAGGCCGGTGAGCCACCTAACGTGCTCCCGCCACCCACGACCCGTACGCGGACCACAGCCCCGGAGGACAGGTGTCACCGCCCATATGCGGGGACGCCCCGCCGCCACCGGTCCGAGCCGGGGAGCGCCGTCGCCGGCGCGAGGCTGCCCGGCGCCTGCCGGTGCCCGTACCACGACGCCACGGGGGCACGACCGAAAAGGGGAACCCACTGTGAACAGTCCGACCACCCACCACGGCGGTTCGGCCGCCGACCGGCCGCCGAACCGGCGCGGGACACGCCTGCGCCGACTCGGTGCCGTCTCCGCCGCCCTCGCCCTGGCCGCGACGGTCCTGGGCCTGACCGGGGCGGAACAGGCCACCGCCGCACCAGCAGGTGCCACACAGGCCGAGGTGCCTGCGGGCGTGACCGCCGGCGTGGCGGTCTTCGACCGTACGACCGGGACCTTCACCGAACGCCTCAACGAGACCCTGCGGTTCCGCTCGGCCTCGGTGGTGAAACTGCTCATCGCCCTCGACCACCTGCGCACCCACGACCCCCGTACCCTGGCCGCCGCCGACCGCACCCGGCTCGACTCGATGCTGCGCAACAGCGACGACACCGCGGCCAGCCACTACTGGGACCTCGGCGGGCGGACGGCGATCATCGACCGGACGGTGGCGCAACTCGGCCTGACCGACACCGCCAACCCGCCGCCCGGATACGAGGCAACCTGGGGATACGTGTCCCTGTCGGCCGCCGACACGGTGCGGATCTACCGGCACATCCTGGACACCGCCTCCGCGCCGGTACGCGACTACATGATGGGCAACCTGCGACAGTCGACGCGCTGCGGCACCGACGGGTTCGACCAGCACTTCGGCATCGCCGGCTCCTTCGAGCGGCCGTGGGCGGTGAAGCAGGGCTGGTCCGGCTTCGGCAGTTCCGGCGGCTGCACCCCCAGGCCGCCGACGACCGTCGCCGCCGCGACAGCGGCGCAGGGGTCCACGGCGGCGCAGCCGTCCGCGCAGCCGTCCACGGCCGCGGTCGATCTCACGCGGGAGGCTCTGCACACCACCGGCACGGTCGGGTCGGGCGACCGGACCATCGTGGCCGTGTTCACCCTGCACCCCGACGGCACCCCGTACGGCACGGCGTACACGGACGTCAACCGGCTCACCCGTTCCCTCACGGTGCCGGGCGCCGTCCGCCCGGCGGGAACCTGGTTCGGCACCTGGAGCTCGGGCGTGAAGGTACGCCCGCTGCCGACCACCGTCGACTCCGCTCCGCTGACGACGCTGCCGGCCGGCGTGGAGGTCCTGGTGAGCTGCCAGAGACTGGGCCAGGAGGTCAGCATTCCGCCATACACGAACGCGTGGTGGGCCTATCTCCCGCAGTACGGGGGCTACATGACCAACATCTACATCAGCTCGCCGGGGAACCAGCTCCCCGGCGTGCCCGTCTGTTCCTCGTAGGAAGCGCTGGACGAAAGGCGTAGGGCCGCACGTGGAACGGACTCCACGGGGCCCTGCACCTCCTTCCCCGTGCGTCGACCACCGGGCGGACGGCCGCCCCGGCCACCGGCGGAATCCAGCCAACGAGCGCGCAAACGAGCCTGCACGGGGTACCCCCGGGGCTACGATGCCCGGCGGCTTGACCGGCCGAAAACGGGGGAAGGAAAACCTGCCGATGAGCGGCATACTGATCCATTTGCCGTCAGCGCACCGCACGGAGCCGGCGACGACCCGGCGCCTGGGACCGGGAGAGGCGGCGCGCTTCGGCCGGGGCACGAAGACGCATCCGGTCGAACTGCTGCTGCCCGACCCGGCGGTCTCCCGGCTCGCCGGGGAGATCCGGGTGACGGAGGACCACTGGCAGCTCACCAACTTCTCCACCACCCACAGCTACCTGGTAGAGAACCCGGAAGGGGCCGGGGAGTACCTGAGGGTCCCGCCGCGCCGGTCCGGGGCGCCGATCCCGTTCGAGTTCGCCCGGGTCGTGCTGCCCACCCGGGGTTCCACGGTGAGCTTCCAGGTGTTCGCGCCCGACCACGTCTACCTCGACGCGGACGATCCCGGCGGCGCCTGGGGCACCCGTACCCTCAACGCCTACTCACTGGACGAGACCGCCACGTACTTCCTCGTGCTGGTGGCGCTCTGCGAACCGCGGCTGCGCGACGAGTCGGCCGTCTCCGTGCCGACCACCCCGCAGGTCGTGGAACGCATCCGCACCCACCCGGCGCTGACGCGGCTGACCGCGCGGGCGGTCAGCGCCCACATCGACTACCTGGCGGAGCAGAAACTGCGGGTGCGCGGGCCGCAGGACGTCGCCGACGCGGGCAGCGGCGCGCGCCGTACCGGCAAGCGCGAGGCCGTGGTCGGCGTCGCGCTGCGCTTCGGCCTGGTCCGCGAGGAACACCTGGCGCTGCTCCCACCCCGCGCCCCGGGCCTCCCGCTCCCGGAACCGGCACGGTCCGGGGGTCACCGGTGAGCAGTACGGGGGAGAAGTACGACGAGACGGTGGACGGGAGAAGCGGCGAACCGGATCACGGCGGAACGGGCGAGACCGACCACGGCCGGACCCACGAACCGAACCCCGCCGGAACCGGCCAGACCAACCACCACCAGACCCACGAACCGAACCCCGCCGAAACCGGC
>NZ_JAVFVX010000172.1:9202-10894 GCF_033441795.1 Streptomyces sp. ADMS
ACGAACCGAACCCCGCCGAAACCGGCCAGACCAACCACCACCAGACCCACGAACCAAGTCACCGCGCCACCAACGGGGCCGACCACCTCGGCACCGGCGAATCAGCGCACCACGGGACCGGCGAGACCGATAACGACCACGACGGCGACGGCGACGGCGACAGCGACAGCGACAGCGGTACAACCGGTCGGGTTCCCCGGGGATTTCGTGTGGGCCGCTGGGAGGTCACCGAGGCGATCGCCGACGGTGGCTGGGGGCGTGTCTACGAGGGCCGCGACAGGACCGTGGACCCGGCGGACCCGGCGGCGGACCCGGAGGGGAGTGCAGGGTCGGAGCGCCGGGTCGCGCTGAAGTTCCTGCCGACCTCGGGGCTCGCTCCCCGGCAGGCCGAACGGCTGGCGGAGACGGCGCGGCGCGAGATCGAGTTCGGCAGTCGTGCGCACCATCCCCGGCTGATGCGGCTGTTGGACTCCGTGGTGCTCGGCGACTGTGCGGTGCCCGGGCTGGACGGCGCCATCGTGCTGGTCATGGAGCGCGCCGAGAGCAGCCTGCAGGACCTGCTGGACGCCGCGAACGGCAGCCCCCTGCCGGATGCGGAACGGCTGCTGACCGAGATCTGCGAGGGGCTGACCCATCTGCACCGGCTCGGCTGGGTGCACGGCGACCTGAAGCCGGACAACGTCCTGATCATGGCGGACGGTTCGGTACGGCTCTCCGACTTCGGTCTCACCGCCGAGCTGGAGGGGACGCGCGGCACCCACGGCTACATCCCGCCGCTCGGCTCGCCCGACTACCTGCCGCCCGAGCGCTGGCGGGCCCCGCTGGACGAACGCGGGGTGCAGGTGCGGCCCACCGCCGACGTGTGGGCCCTGGGCGTGATGATCCACCAGGTGCTCAGCGGGGGTGCCTCCCCCTTTCCCGGGGCCACCTTCACCTCCCGCGCCTCGGCGGTCCAGGAGTACGCCGAGGGCAGGGCTCCGCTCAGACTGCACGTCGTGGTGCCGGAGTTCTGGCGTGCCCTGGCCTCCGACTGTCTCCTGCCCGCCCACACGGAGCGTGCGGCGCACACGGCGGAGAGCCTGCTGGAACGCGTCCGGGCCGCCGGGCACGCGGACGGCGGCCCCGCCGCCCGGCCGCGGGCCGGCAAGCGGGCCGCGGCGCTGGCCACCGGTGCCGTGCTGGCCCTGCTCGGCGCAGGCGGCGCCGCCTGGTGGCAGTGGGGAGGTTCCGACGCCCGGCAGGCGGCACCGGAGGCGCGGCTGAGCGTGTACAACGCCGACGACAAGTGCCGCGCCCGCACCGACCGGCACCCCATCTGCAGCCTCGGCCTGGCCATCGACCCCACCACGCCGTACGTCCTGGACAACGTCGTGGAGACCCGCGTGTGGCACGGCGATGCCCTCGCCGTCGAGTGCGACCTGGAGCGGGGCGTCCCCGTCACCGACGAGGCGGGCGTCCGGTCGACCCGGTGGTACCGGGTGCGGCTGCCCACGGCGGAGCAGGCCGCGGAGACCACGCGGACCACCGCCTGGCTGCCCGACGTACGGACCAGGAGCCGCCCCGCCGTGCCGGTCTGCACCGGCTGAGCCCGGGGCCGCGGCGACCCGGCCCCGGGGTGGGCCGCCGCGGGTTGTGGGTCAGGAGCAGCGGGTGCTGACGCCTCCGGTCTCGTCGCCCTTGAGGTAGATACCG
>NZ_JAVFVX010000173.1:0-10517 GCF_033441795.1 Streptomyces sp. ADMS
TCCGCATTCCCTGGCGTTCTACGTGGACGTCGTCACCACCGGCACCGTGCTCGGCCTGGGCCCCGCGGATTCTCCCGAGCACGTCGCCGAGGTCCTGGGACCGGACTTCGCCGAGGGCACCTTCGGTGACCACAGCATGTGCCGTGGCTACGGCTTCGTCGAGTTCTTCTGGGACCGCGCTTCCGCCGACCACCCCTGGTCGGGCCACCACTTCACCCTGCAGGTGCGCCGGCTCGCGTACCGGGACCGCACCGACGTCCACGACGTGCTTCGTGCCCGGTACGGACGATTCACTCCCCGGCTTCGGTTCGAAAAGCTGCAACGTCTGCTGGCACGGCGCGGCGTCCCCCTGTTGGAGATCCCGGAGATCCCGACGTTCGCCCCGGCTTTCCGTACTTTCTGGCAGCCCGATTCCCGTGTGGCCGTCTCCGTCATAGGCACCTACGACGAGTACAGCACCCCGGACAATCTGCGGGTCGGCGACGTGTACAGCGTCCGGGCACCGATGGCTGCCGAGGAGGTGGGGTGGCGGAGGGCCCAGGTCGGGTAGTGCAGGGACGGGCGGGGGCTTGCCAAGGCGTGGGGAGCCGGCCCGCCGAAGAAGACGAAGGCCGAACGGCAGGTCCACCTCGACCGCCCACGGGTACGTGTACCCACCACGCCCCAGGCCTCACGGGCGGTGTTCTCCGGCACAGCCAACCAGGAGCGCCCGGCCCGGCGGTACGGCACAATCGTCCTCACGAACGCTGCCCCGAGGCAGCCCAAGCGCAACTGAGGAATCGGTGACCGACAACCAGGGAACGGGCCCGTCAGACCCGCTGCGCATCAAGTACTCCACCACCGACGGCATCCGCGTGGTGACCCTGCACGGCGAAATCGATCACCACGTCAAGGACGCTTTGAGCGAGGCACTGCTGCCCCTGGACGCCACCGACGGCGGAGGAGGAGGGCATCGGATCGTGGCGGACCTCAGCGGCGTGACGTTCCTGGACTCCAGCGGCATCAACGCCCTCCTCCAGGTTCACCAGCGCGCCGACGCCGCCCAGGGATGGCTGCGTCTGGCCGCGGCACAGGAACCGGTGATGCGCGTCCTCCAACTCGTCGGACTGGACACCGTCCTCTCCTTCCACAGCACCGTCGAGCAGGCTCTGGACGCCTGACCCTCCCGCCCTCCCGCCCTCCCGCCGGCGAACTCAGAGTTCCCCTGTGCTCTGCAGGCCGCGCGGTGCACCGTCCGGGTCACCGTGATGACGCTGCGCGGAAAACCTGGGCAGCCTCAGCTGAGGCATCGGAGGCTTGTGCAGCTGCGGCGGCCCGTCAGTTCAAGGGGCCCTCCTCCGCCCTGGCAACGCACGCATAACCGCTCTGAACTGGCCATTCACCCCAGCCCTTCCGTGAGGCGGAAGTGGTCTTGCGGCCCGGTGAAGCCCTCCCGGACGATGCCACCACCACCAGAGACGGGAGCCGCCCCATGCCGCACACCACCGCCTTCGCCAGGAACCAGTGGTACGTCGCCGCCTACAGCCACGAGGTGGGGCGTGACCTGCTCGGCCGGACGATCCTCGGTGAGCCGATCGTCTTCTACCGCACCGAGGACGAGGGGACGCCCGTTGCCCTGCACGACCGCTGTGTGCACCGCCGTTACCCGCTCTCCGAGAGCGGACTCGACGGCGACCGGATCGTGTGTGGATACCACGGCTTCACCTACGACACGACGGGTACCTGCGTGTACGTGCCCGGGCAGAAACGCGTGCCGCGCACCGCCCGTGTCGCCTCGTACCCGGTGGTCGAGCAGGACACCCTGATCTGGGTGTGGATCGGAGACCCGGCCCTCGCCGACGCCGACACCATTCCGCGGGCCAAGCACCTCGACTCCCCCGGCTGGGTCACCGTCAAGGGCATGGAACCGATCGACTCCGACTACGGACTGCTCGTCGACAACCTGCTCGACCTCTCCCACGAGACATATCTGCACGGCGGGTACATCGGCACCCCGGAGGTCGCCGAGACGCCGATCACCACGGAGGTCGACGAGGGCGCGGGCATCGTGCGGGTGAGCCGGCGCATGGACGACGCCGAGTGCCCGCCGTTCTACGCCAGGTCGACCGGCATCGCCGGGCGGATCACGCGCTGGCAGGACATCGAGTACCACGCGCCGTGCCTGTATCTGCTGCACAGCCGGATCGCGCCGGTGGGTGTCCTGCCCGAGGCCGACGGCAGTGACCCGAACGGTTTCCACACCGAGATCACGTACGCCATCACGCCGTCGGCCGACGGCAAGGTGTACGACTTCTGGATGGTCTCGCGCGACTGGGCCACGGACGACGAGGTCACGGAGTTCCTGCGCGCCAACAACCACACCGTGGTCATGCAGGACGTCGACGCGCTCAACCTGCTGCAGCGGACGCTGGGTTCGGAACGGTCCGGGTACCAGGAGCTGAGCATCAACATCGACACCGGCGGTCTCGCCGCCCGACGTATCCTCGCCCGACTGGTCGAGGAGGGCGACAAGCCCGTGGAGAAGGTCCTGTGAGCAGCCCCACGGGCGAGATCTACCGCATCGACTGGCTGCCGGGCACGGACATCCTGCACGGCACCTGTCACTGCGGCCGCGAACACAGCTCGCAGGACCCGATCGAGATGTGGGAGTGGATGCTCTCCCATCCGCAAGGACACGAACCGCAGGCACAGCAGCCGCGGGCAGACCAGCCGCAAGGAAACAGCTCATGAGCGTGTACGAAACCGAACTCGTCGTCGAGCGGCGCGAGCCGGCCGCCGACGGCGTCCTCGCGCTCACCCTTCGGCATCCGCTGGGTGAGGAGCTGCCGGGCTGGGAGCCGGGCGCCCATGTCGACGTCGTGCTCGGGCCCGGACTGGAGCGGCAGTACTCGTTGTGCGGCGATCCCGCCGACCGGTCGGCGTGGCGGATCGCGGTGCTGCGTGAGCCGGACGGACGCGGTGGATCAGCGTATGTGCACGGGCAGTTGGGGCTCGGCGACAAGGTTCGGGTACGGGGGCCCCGGAACCACTTCGCCCTCAAGCCGGCGCCCCGCTACCGCTTCGTCGCAGGCGGGATCGGCATCACGCCGATCCTGCCGATGCTCGCCGCCGCCGAGGCCGCCGGCGCCGAGTGGACGCTGCTGTACGGCGGGCGCACCCGCAACTCCATGGCGTTCACCGAGGAGTTGGGACGGTACGGGGACAAGGTCACGTTCGCCCCGCAGGACGAGACCGGGCTTCTGGACCTCGACTCGGAGATCGGGCAACTGGCGGAAGGCACCCTTGTCTACTGCTGCGGTCCCGGGGCCCTCCTCGACGCGGTGGAGTCGGTCTGCCCGGCCGGTGCGCTGCACATCGAGCGGTTCGCGCCCAAGGCCCGACAGGGCGGTGTGGACAGTGAGTTCGAAGTCGTTCTGCGGCGCAGCGGCCGTACGCTGACCGTGCCCGTGGACGTGTCCGTGCTGGACACCGTGCGCGGCGCCGGGGTCGAGGTGCTCTACTCGTGCACCGAGGGCACCTGCGGCACCTGTGAGACGGACGTTCTCGAAGGCGCCCCCGACCACCGGGACTCGGTGCTCTCGGACGAGGAGCGGGAGGCCGGCGAGACGATGCTCATCTGTGTGTCCCGGTGCCGTGGTCCGCGGCTCGTCCTCGACCTGTAGCCATCGCCAGGTCGGCCTCGATCCGGGCGACCGTGGCCAGCAGATGGGGCAGCAGGTCCCGGCGTACCGACTCCACGGAGTTGCGGCCGGCGTGCACGGGGATGTTCACGCCGGCCACCACCTCTCCGTCCCGGTCCCGCACCGGGGCGGCGACCGAGCGCAGCCCCTCCTCCAGTTCCTGGTCTACGACGGCGTACCCCTGCCGCCGTACCCGCTGAAGTTCCGTGCGCAGTACGGCCGTCGAGGTGATCGTGCGGTCGGTCAGCGGGCTCAGGTCGGCGCGGGCGAGGCGGGCGTCGAGCTCCTCCTCGGACAGATGCGCGAGGATCACCCGGCCCACCGACGTGACATGGGCCGGGAAGCGGGTGCCGACGGTGATGGCAGCGGTCATGATGCGGCGGGTGGGGACCCGGGACACGTACACGATGTCGTCGCCGTCCAGGACGCACAGTGAGGACGACTCCCTTACCTGCGCGACGAGTTGCTCCAGATGCGGTTCCGCGATCTGCGGCAGCGTGAAGGCGGCGAGGTACGCGTAGCCGAGTTCCAGCACGCGTGGGGTGAGCCGGAAGAGCCGGCCGTCGTTGTGGACGTATCCGAGGTCGGCGAGGGTGAGCAGGAAGCGGCGGGCGGCGGCGCGGGTCAGTTCGCAGGCTCGGGCGACCTCGCTGAGCGTCAGCGCCGGGTGTTCGGTGTCGAAGGCGCGGATGACGGCCAGGCCGCGTTCGAAGGAGCGGACGAAGTGCGGGGCGCGGGCGGCAGCCGACATCGCAGCCTCCAGGGGGACGTACGAGCGTGCGCTGTGCGCACGCTATGAGTGCGCGTCTCGCACTGTCAACGACCAGGAACGGCAAAGGCATTGACCCTGCTCGCATGGGGCCATACGTTCCCGCTGAGCACGTCTGTGCTGTCTGCGCACAGTCCCCCACCACCTGGCACAGCCTGGCACAACCTGTCGGAGCACCTGGATCGGTCCCACAGGAGGACCCTTGCGTCGTCTGTTCACCGGCCTCACGGCCGCCACGCTCCTGGTCACCGCGACGGCCTGCGGTTCGTCGGACGGTTCCGGTTCTTCGGACGGCACCACGCCGTCCGGCGGCACCACCACCC
Source organism: Streptomyces sp. ADMS (assembly GCF_033441795.1). Lineage (NCBI taxonomy): Bacteria > Bacillati > Actinomycetota > Actinomycetes > Kitasatosporales > Streptomycetaceae > Streptomyces > Streptomyces sp. ADMS. The sequence goes on from NZ_JAVFVX010000173.1 coordinate 4,773, forward strand.
TCAAGGTCGGCATCATCCCCATCGTCGATGTCGCGCCTCTCTACCTCGGTCAGCAGAAGGGCTTCTTCAGCGAGCGCGGGCTCAAGCTGTCCCTGACCCTCGCGCAGGGCGGCGCGGCGATCGTGCCGGGTGTCGTCAGCGGCCAGTTCCAGTTCGGCTTCAGCAACGTCACGTCCCTGATGATCGCCCAGTCGAACAACGTGCCCGTCAAGGCCGTCGCCAACGGCATCGCGTCGACCGGTGTGGAAGGCGAGGACTTCAGCGCCCTCACCGTGAAGAAGGACAGCCCGATCAAGTCGGCGAAGGACCTTGAGGGCAAGAAGGTCGCCGTCAACACCCTGAAGAACATCAACGAGACCTCGGTGCGCGAGGCCGTACGCAAGGCGGGCGGCGACCCCGACAAGGTGGACTTCGTCGAGCTGGCCTTCGACCAGATGCCCGCCGCCCTCGACGGCGGGCAGATCGACGCGGCCCAGGTCGTCGAGCCGGCCCTCGCGACCGTCAAGAGCCAGGGCGGCGTCGAGATAGCCTGGCCACTGGTGGACGTCGCACCAAACTGCACCGTCGCGATGTACTTCACCTCGACCCAGTACGCCCAGCAGAACCCGGAGTTGGTGAGGAAGTTCCAGGCGGCCACCGCCGAGTCCCTCGCCTACGCCGACGCCCACCCGGGCGAGGCCCGCGAGATCGTCACGACGTACACCAAGATCCCGGCGGACGTGCTGGCGAAGGTGACCCTGCCGAAGTGGCCGGCCGAGGCGAACCGTGCCTCGATCGAGGCACTGGCGAAGCTGGGCGAAACCGACGGGCTCTTCAAGCAGACCCCCGACCTGGACACGCTGCTGCCGTGAGGGGGACGAAGGCCTTGCTCGGCGCCACCGGGCTCGCGGTGCTCCTCGCCCTGGGCGAGGCGGTGCCGCGGCTCGGTCTCGTCAAGGAGGCTTACTTCCCGCCCGTCGCCCGGATCGCCGGCGCCCTCGGCGACAAGCTGTCCGAGGACACGTGCTGGACGGCGCTCGGCGACACGCTCACCGGCTGCGCCAGGCACTGTCCATCGCCATCATCCTGATGGTCATCAGCGAGATGTTCGCCGCCGGCAACAGGCTCGGTTTCGCCATCATGCAGTTCCAACGCGGCTTCGCGGTATTGGACATGTGGACCGGCATCCTCGTCCTGGGTCTGCTCGGCTTCGTCCTCTCCGCCATCTTCCGGCTGGTCGAGCGGCGCGCGCTCGGCCGGTACCACGGTCTGCGCGCCTCGGCCCGGCGGTCGCAATGAACTCAGAGAACGTGAAAGGGCGGTCCATGGACGCGCTTCTCGATGTATCCGGCCTGAACAAGGTCTACGAGGGCGCCGGGCGCCGGGTCGAGGCGGTGCGGGACCTCACCTTCACCGTCGAGGCGGGTGAACTCGTGTGTCTGGTCGGGCCGTCGGGGTGCGGCAAGACGACGCTGCTGAAGTGCATGGGCGGGCTGCTGACGCCGACGGCGGGCCAAGTGACGCTCGCGGGGCGTCCGGTGAGCGGTCCGCCGCCCGGGATGGCGGTCGTCTTCCAGGAGTACGGCCGCAGCCTGTTCCCCTGGATGCGGGTCACCGACAACGTGGAACTACCGCTCAGAAAGAAGGACTTGACCAAGTCCAGGCGCCGCGAACTGGTCGCGGACGCGCTGCGCTCCGTCGGACTCGAGGACGCCACCGGAGCGTATCCGTGGCAGCTGTCCGGTGGGATGCAGCAGCGGGTCGCGATCGCCCGCGCGCTCGCGTACGAGCCGGACGTGCTGCTGATGGACGAGCCGTTCGCGGCGGTCGACGCACAGACGCGCGCCGATCTGGAGGATCTCGTACGGGGGCTGTGGCGGGAGCGCGGGATCACGATCCTGTTCGTCACGCACGACATCGACGAGGCCGTGTATCTGGGTGAGCGGGTGATCGTCCTGTCCGCGTCCCCGACCGTCGTCAGGGAGCAGCTGGAGATCGATCTCCCGGACGAGCGCGACCAGTTGCACACCCGGGTGGACCCGCGCTTCGCCGAACTGCGCACGCGTGTGTACGAGCAGATCCAGGCGGCCAAGCGCGGAACACCGGCACTCGGCCCGTCGGACAGGATCGAGAAATCGGACAGGTCCGAGGACAGGGCGCAGGGCAGGTCCTGAACCCGGGGTGGGCGGTGGCCCCGGCGCCGTCGGCGACCTGAACGCCGACGGTTCCGGGGCCAGGTCCCGTCTCACGCCTCCGGGGCCGGCACCACGCTCAGGTGGCTCGCCGAGCGCCGCGGGATGCGCGGTCCGCGCGGGGCGTCCGCCGGGCGCCGCGTCTCGCGGAGCACCAGCGTCAGCCTCGTATAGCCCATGTTCTCAAGGCTCCTGGGGGTCTCGCCCACGACGCGGCACTCGGTGTTGCCCCAGCGCGGGTCGGGGTGCAGCAGCGGGCGCACGGCCCCGTCGTGCTGGACGGCCTCCGCGCCGACCGCCCGGATCCAGTGCGGCAGGCCCTGCCGGTAGGCGGCCTCCATGATCGGGTCCTGCGCGATGTCCCGGCGGATGGACTGCAGGCCGCGGTCCTGGGCGTCCCGTTCCACGGCGGCGGCGAAGTGCGCGAGCATCGGCAGGCACCAGCTCGACTCGTGCTCGCCGAGAACCGTACCGGCGTCCGGGTGGAAGAGGACGAAGCGGAGGAAGTTGTCGCCCGGCATGGCCGTGGGATGCGGGCCGACGGCGCGGAAAAGTGTCTCGAACGCGGTGTTGGAGAGGACCACGTCCCACCGCTGGTCGAGGACGACGGACGGAAAGGTCACGGCCTCCAGGAGCGTGGCGTAGTCCCGCAGATACGCCTGGGCCTCGGGACTCTCGGGGACGGGCCGCTGCGCCGGCCGCTGCCCACCTGCCTGAAATGCCATCGGGAGGTCACCCCTCTTGCCTATGCGGCCTTCTCGCGGCGCCCTGATCCTGGTGCCCCGGCACGAGTCGTGTCAACTATCGTGGCATTTCATGCCTGTTGACGGCTGAATCTGGCCACAGATGTGGCGAGAGCTGGATGTGAGTTCGAACAACCCGCTACTCTCTCCGGGCAGTTCACGGCGACTGACGAAGACGCCGAAGACGTACACGAGAACGCAGAAGACGTAGGAGACCTGTCGGTGACGGATGGCTACGAGGTTCCGGGCGCCACGGCGACGGTTCTGCTGTCCGCCGTCGTGGCCCGTGTCACAGCTCTCGCGGACCGGCTCGGCGTGGCGCACGCCGAGGTCTTCCACACCGGGCGGCTCTCCGCCGCGTCGGGCGTCCCGGAGAGCGTCGTCAAGGCCCTGCTGAGCGGACAGAGCGCCGGCGAACCCGATCTCCAGGCCCGTTTCCTGCAACGGCTCGGTCTGCTGCGCCGCACCCGGCTCAAGCCGAACGGCCGCAAGTACACGCAGCAGGAGATCGCCGACGGCGCCGGTATGTCGCGCCAGCAGGCGGGCGCCCTCATCAACGGCGACCGGCGCCCCACCATGGAGCACTGCGACGCCATCCAGCGCTTCTTCAGAGTGCACGCCGGGTTCCTCACCGCGGAGGATCCCGAGGCGCTCGCGGGCGCCCTCCAGCGCTCCGAACAAGAGCTTCTCCAGCAGCTCGCCGACCGTGAGCGCAAGGCGGCGGCAGCCGCAGGCGACCCACTGGAGCGGCTGCTGCAGGACCATGGCGTCCGCGGAATCGCCTGGCGGGCCGCGCAACTGCCCTCCGACCAGCACCGCGACAAGGTCGCCGAATGGCTGGACATGCTTCTGGAGAGTGTCAAGCGGCCGGAGTCGTGATCCGAGGGATGACTGTGAACATCGGAAAGGAAATGCGCCGCCTGTGCGGCGAGCTGGTGACCGAGCTGAGGCTCCCGGCACCGGCGGAACCAGCCGACCTCTATGCCGCGCTGTGCGATGCGATGAGCAGGCGCCGCGGCCGACCCGTGGTGTTCCGCGCGGCCCCCTTCCCGCCCGGCACGGCCAGCGGGCTGTGGCTCGACATGGCCGAGCAGGACCTCATCGTGGTCGAGGAACGCACCGCGCCCGACCACCAGTTGGTGATCCTGGGCCATGAACTGTGGCATATGCAGGCCGGGCACTGCGGCCATCATGTCGAGGGCGCCGCGGTCGCCGCCCGGCTGCTCAGCGACACCGCGGACCTCCAGGCCACGGTCCGCAAGGTCGCCGCCCGCACCCGGTCCGACCTCGCGGACGAGCAGGAGGCGGAGAGCTTCGGCCTGCTGTTGGCCAGCAAGTGCCGTACGTGGCTTGCCGGTTCGGCGCTGCGCAGGCCCGCACAGCGCGACCAGCTCGCAGGCCGGATCGAGGCCTCCCTCGGCTATCGCGGGCCGCAGAGCTGAGACGGCGCCCGGCGTGAACGACTCCAGCTACTACGTGCCGTCCGCCGCGATGGTGATCGTCCTCCTCCTCAAGGGCCGGACGGTGCTGCGCGCCTGGCGCGACCCGCTGCAGCGGTCGGTGTACGCCCTGCTCCTGCTCTCCGTGCTGGTGTTCCTCTTCGCGGCCCCGCCGACCATCGCCTGGGTCAACCGCGTCACCTCGGTGCCGAACATCTCGGCGCCGCTCGTGTACTGCCTGCTGAGCGCCTTCAGCGCGTCCTGCCTGGTGCTGATCATCAACTGGCGCGGCGGTCCGCCCGAGGCCACCCGTCGCGCCTCGCGCCGCTGGATCGCCGGCTACGCGGTGGTGATCGTGGCGACGGCCGCCCTGTTCGTCCTCGGGGACGCGCCGGAGCAGCGCCTGCGCGACTTCGACACGCACTACGCCAACACGCCGTTCATCCGCGAGATGATCGTGCTGTACCTCGTCGCGCTGACGGTCGCGAACATCGCGATGAACATGATGTGCTGGCCGTGGGCGCTCCAGGTACACGGCTGGCTGCGGGTCGGGCTGCTCGTCATCGTGGCCGGATTCTTCTGCAACATCGCCTTCGCGGCCGCCAAGCTGACGGCGGTCGCGGCCCGCTGGAACGGCGGGAACCTCGACCATCTGAGCACGTACGTCGCCCCCGCGATGGCCGCCGCCGCGGAGATCGTCACCGCGGCCGGCTTCTGCATCCCGCTGGCCTTCCAGCGGGTCGAGGACGTGTGGAGCACCTGGTCGACGTACCGCCGCCTCAGCCCGCTGTGGCGGGAGCTCGCCCCGCTGTCGGACCACGGCGACCGCACGGTCCGGATCGCCTGGTGGTCACCGGCCGAACTCCAGGTCACACAACGGGAGTCCGACATCCACGACGGCATGCTCAGCCTGTACCCGTACTTCGACCCGGACGTCCGCACCCGGGCCTACGACGCGGCCCGCACCGCGGGCTCCTCCCCCGACGCCGCCCGGGCCGAGGCGGACGCGGCCATGGTGACGGCGGCCCTGCGGGCCCGGGCTGCGGACCCGGAGGGCAGGGTCATCAGCACGGCGGCCGAGAGCGCCGGCCCCCCGTCGGCAGCCGAGGGCCCGCGTGACCTGGTGGGTATGTCCCTCGCCCTGCGCAGATCACCGGTGGTGGCGGAGATACGGGAGGGAAGGGGCTTCTAGGGGCGCGGGCTGTGTCGATCCGCGGTTCCCGCATGAGCGCGACCAGCACAACGACCCGCTACCGGACCACTGCCAGTGCCGCGCCAGGCGGCGTTCGCCCCGTCGCGACGCCCGGCACGCTCCCCCACGGCCTTGAAGGCGTGGGAGGTGCCCCCACTCGCCGCACCGGCCGGAAGCCCAGGTACGTCCAGTACGAGGGC
>NZ_JAVFVX010000174.1:0-10500 GCF_033441795.1 Streptomyces sp. ADMS
CTGCAGGTGGGCGATCACGGCGTCTACCTCGAAGGGGAGTGGCGAACGGGAGCCCAGGTGGCCGGGCCGTCAGGGAGAGAGGATCCGCAGAATCCGCGATTTGGCCCGGCCGGAGATGGGTGATAGACGCCTGCGGTCACTGTGGCTCGTTGAGGCCGTGGTCGTAGGCGAAGTCCGCGCAGGCGGAGCGGGCGAAGTACGCGTCGTTGTGCAGCCGCAGAGAGGGCGGACTCTCTCATGGCCAAGTCGCAGGCAGACTTCCAGACCCACGGCACACGGAAACGGCTCATAGCCGTGGCCGAGGAGAAGGCCCGCGAAGCCGTCCTAAAACTGCGGACGTGACCCCGCTGAGATGGCGCTGACGGGGTGTCACAGATCACTGCCCGTCGAAAGTGCTGGGATGCGTGGTGGCAATCGGGTATAGGTTTTCGAGTGTCGGAGTAACGGAGGGGGCGGTCCGAGCAATGGATCCTGTGTCGCTTGTCGTCGCGGCGGTGGTGGCCGGTGCGACGGCCGGGCTGAAGGAGCAGGCTCAGTCGGCTGTGCGCGATGCGTACCTGGGGTTGAAGAACCTGATCGTGCAGCGGCACGAGGTCGAGGTCGGCGCGGTGGAGCGGTTGCCCGACTCGGAGGTCCAGCAGGAGTCGTTGCGGGAGGTTCTGGCCGCCGTCGGCGTCGGCGAGGACGTCGAGGTGCTCAGGGCGGCGCACGAGGTGGTCAGAGCCGTGCGTGAGCACGATGCGGCCGCTGCGAGGGCGGTCGGTGTCGACCTGAACGACGTCGATGCCGAACTCATCAGGATCGTCGACGTGAAGGTTCGCGGCGACGCGACCGGCGTCAACCTTGATCACGTGAGGACGCGGGGCGGCATCGTGATCGAGGGCATCCAGGTCGACGGAGGTGGCTCCCCCGCCCACCCTTGACAGCGGCCGGTCCGGCCCCGTTCGCCGTACCTTCACTGGGGTTTCGCCACATCGAGGCCGGCCGCGACTTCATCGTCACCTTTCACCAGCAGTTCACGGCGCCGCCGCCGTTGCGGCCGGAGGAGAGCTGGCCTAAGCGGGTCGGAGCGGTGCCGCCGGCGGCTGAATGCTTCCGGGAGCGGGCTGTCGCGGCGGACCTGGACGCTGGTGGGGCCGTGGTGCTGGCCGGGTACAGAGGTGTGGGGAAGACCCAGCTGGCAGTTGCGCACGCCGAGCGGCTGTGGGACGACGGTGAGCTCGACCTGCTGGTGTGGATCACCGCCGGCTCACGGGACGCGATCCAGCTCGGCTACCTTGCTGCCGCCAAGGCGCTGAACGAAGAAGCCGCAGGCGACGAGGCGGTCAAACGCTTCCTGACCTGGTTGGCTGAGACACCCCTGCGGTGGCTGATCGTGTTCGACGATCTGTCCATGGTGGACGACCTGCGTGACCTGTGGCCGCCCCGGCACGCATCGGGGCGGACCGTGGTGACCACCAGCATCGAGGACGTCGATGCGTTCGGCGAGGACGTGCACGTGGCGTTCGTGGGTGGGTTCGACGAGCAGGAAGCCGTGGAGTACCTGTACGAACGGCAGGACGGAAGTCGACATCGGACCGAAGGTGCGGCGGAACTCGCGAGTGAGCTGGGACAGTTCCCTCTGGTGCTGGCGCACGCCGCGAACTACGTGGCGAGCCGCGACACGACGTACGCCGAATACCGTCGCCTGTGGTCGGCTCGCTACGAGCAGGTCGCCCCTCGGCACAGGTCGCTCGCGGGTACCTACATGCCGCTGCGGCCCGGCTTCGCGTTCCGCATCCCCGTGGTGGCCACGTGTTCGTTGTTGCTCGACCTCGCGAGCGGGCTGACCCGTCCGGTGCTGGACCTGGCCTCGCTGGTGGACGGCGGCGCCATTCCCCTGGCGTTCTTCGGGACCTCGGCCGTCGCGCGGCACCTCACTGCCGGCCAGGGCAGAACCGTCGACGCGAACGACGTCCGAAGCGCGCTGGCCCAGGCGCACCGCTTGGGTCTTGTCACGATCGACGCGCATCGGATGCTCCGGCTGGACCCCTGGATGCGACGCGTCCTCCTGGAGTACGTAGCGATCACCGTCCTCGACGAGCGGGCCAGGGCCACGTCGAACGACTGGATCTCACCGAGGCCCGACCCGCCCGACACAGGTGAGCGCGCGGCAGGCGACGCCCTGGTGGAAGCGTGGCCGGACGCGCGCAGCGACCCCGTGGGCAACCAGGTGTTCTTCGCGGCCGCGATGGCACTGCGCGGCTGGGCCGACGATCATTTCTGGCTGAACGGCGGGCACCCGCTGCTGATCCGAGCCGGAACGGCGCTCAAGGACGCCGGCCTGCTCGACCCCGCCGCTGTCTACTTCGAGTACCTGCACGGCATGGCGCAACGCCGGCTGGGCGAAGACCACCACGAAACCCGGAGCATCCACGGCCACCTCGTGACCGTGCGCAGCTTGATCGTGCGCGGTGAAGTCACCGAGCTCGAGGCACTGCTGGCGGAACAGACCCGGACGCTGGGTTGCCACAACCGGGCAACCCTGGCCACCCGCAGCAAGGTGGCGTTCGCCCACGCCTCGGCCGTACCGGGCGATCGCGGCAGCGCGGACGAACTCGAGAACGTGCTCGCCGACCAGCGGCGAGTGCTGGGCCGCAACGACCAGGACACGCTGCTCACCCGCTACTTCCTCGGGTACCTGCGGGTGATTTCGGGCGACGTCAAGGGCGGGACGAGCGAACTCAGGAAGGTGCTGAAGGACCAGCGGCGGGCGTTGGGGTTCGACCACGTCAGCACGCTGTACACGCGACAGACGCTCGCCGGGCTGCGCATTTCCCAGGGCGACACGTCGGGTCTCGACAAGGTCCTGCACGAGTTGATCGAGCATCAGAAGCGGGTACTCGGCCGCAACAGCGAGCAGACCTTGCTCACCCGGCACCACCTCGCGGTCGTCCGCATCAGACGCGGCGACATGGCCGAAGCCGCGACAGAGCTGGAAGAAGTGCTCGCGGATTTCACGAGGGTGTACGGCGCGGACCATCGCGAGACGTTGGCGGTGCGGCGAAACCTCGCCACCACGTACAGCGAACTCGGCGACGAAGTGGGTGCGCTGGCCGAGCTGGAACTCACGATGAACTACGCGAACCGCGTGTTCTCACCCGACGACAAGGACTTCAAGAGCACCCGTGATCGGCTCGACCACTATCGGCACGGCGCCTACTGGCAGGTGATGGACGAGTACGAGCGGGAATTGGCATCCGATGAGTACCGTCTGTCGCAGCTGAAGGGCATCATCAGCTCTCGACACTTCCACAACGAGGCCGGCACAATGGCGGGCTTGTGGGAATCCCTGTTGAGCGAGCACACGGCGCCGACGGACGCGGAGGGCACGCTGTCGATCCGCCGCATCGCTGCCTGCTGGCGCGGGCTGGGCGGCAACGCGGCGGGCGCGGTGGCGGAGCTGGAGCAGATCCTGGACGGTTGCGTGGAGGCGTTGGGGTCTGAGCACCTGCTCACCCGGTTCACCCGCCGCAACCTCGCCTTCTGGCGGGCGCGTGCCGGGCGTGCCTGAACGGCCTAGGCGTCGTGGTGGTGGTCGTGCCGGAAGCCGGCGGACCGTTACTGATCTCTTCGGGGTGTTGTCGGATGCCGGATGAGGGCGAGTCCGGTGCTGGCGAGACAGCCGTCGATGAGGTCGGGGCGGTTCAGAACGATGAAAGTCGAGACAGAGTGCGCCCGTGGAACGCTGTCCCTCATTGATGGGGCTCTTGTAAATGGTTGTGACCGCGCTGCCGTGACGACTGCGGCTGGAGGAGAATGACTCGGGACCGGTCCCGGGAGTGAGCACTAGGGTCGGCGATCTCGCCCGGTCTAGCGCCCATCTCCATGTTCCGGAGCCTTGGATGATCTTTGGTATCCCCGTCTTGTGCATCTTCGCCTGGATGGCCTGGTCAGTCTTTCGGATGAGCCACTTGCCCCCCTGGTGTCAGTGGCTGCCCGCTGCACTGCTTACGGCTGCCGTGTCTTCATGGCTTCTCCTCGCAGCTTCTGGTGCCTCTGACTTGTGGGTGTACCTGCCCATCTGCCTCGCACTGGCATCGTGGGCCGTGAGCTTGCGAGAACGCCGCGCGGCAGGCAGGCAAGAGCGCGTCGAGGAACCCAGTTGAGTCCGGTGGTACCAGGAACGGCGGAGAAAGTCCCGGCGATCGCGCCCACCGGCCTCGGTCCCGAGAGGGCGGGACGGGGCTCGGCTCTCACCATCGACACCCAGGCTGAGCCACCGTCCCACGGTGATCGATGACCGGTGGTCCCTGGCATTCCGCAGGCTGCGATAGCCGGGCTTACCGATAACGGCCATGGGAGCTTTTCCTTACGAGTGTTGGGTGTCAGCAGGTGCGTGACAGCGGCCACCGGAAAATCCCAAGGACGGGCAGCTCCGAAGTGACGGCCGGTAACCAGGAACGCCGTCGTGGGTGGATCCGAGGGTCTGTACCGTCGAACAGTTCTCTGGGGCCGACGGCGTGGCGTGGCCCTGCCGATGGAGGGCTGGATGGAGCTCTTGATCATGACGGTATCCGGTGCCGTGCCGAGTCGCTCTTGCTGCGGTGGCGGTCACACGGATCGCTGATCATGGAAGGCACCCTGTTGATGAAGCAGCCCGTTCGTGTCGTGTTCCGCTCCGCTGCGCGGACTCCTCCCGCCGCTGGCGAGGGCCTGCGGGTGGCGCTGTACCAGGGGCAGGGACCGGTCGCCAGCCATGAGGCGGTAAGGGAAAACCTGGAGCGCCTGGCCCAGGTGGGTGTAGCTCTCGCTGAGGGACGATCGCTGATCAGGCTGTGAGGCGGTCGTCGTGTCGGTCGGCGGTGGGGTAGAGGCGTTCGTGTTCGCGGGTGAGGTGGTGTCGCCAGTACTCCTCGAGGTCGCCGTTGTCTTTCTGCGCGGAGTTTGAGGATGGCTTCGGGCCTGACGACCGACGCGCGGATCGTCGGCGCCAACAGCCACCGCTACACGGACGATGTTGGCAACTGGGCCGACAACCACCTTTACTCGTCCGAGCACGGCGCGTACGCGGTCGGCGTGTACGACGCGCTCTGACAACAAGAGGCAGGGAGCAGCGAAGAGCCCGGTTGTGAAGGCCGGGCCCTTCCTGCTGCTGGTCGTCCTGCGTGGGGCAGTCGTAGTCGTCTGGCCCGGCCCGGTGTATCAGATCCGACACGCCCTCCTGCACCGGTTGCTGCGGCGGGCGGCCGTTCTCGGGGCACGGCCACTTGCCGGTCTCTTCCCGGTATCGCAGCGCCTCACGGAACTCGGTCCTTTCCTGCGGCGTCGCCGGCTCGTTGTGGACCGTGACGTCGGCCCGCTGCCCTTCAGCGTCTCGGCTGCGGGCCACACGGCCAGGCTGAGCAGGAACAGAGCTGACGCCGGGACGGCTCCGCGTAACCGGTTGCGCATGGTGGTCATCTCCTGCCGCAACTGCCTTTGGATTGGCCGTACATGGCCACGGGGCGCGGCCACCAGGCAGAGGGCTGCCACTACCGCCGCGACCATTCGCGCCGACCGCTCCCGGGGTCGCTGGCCCGCCCCCGACGACTCCGAGGGCGGCGCGAACCGCTGGTGCGGCGCCACGGCCACCCGCGCCCTCGAAGGCCGCCGTGGCTACTGGCGCACGGCCGGGGGCGGCGACGCCTCCTGAGCCGTCCGGCACGCCGCGCGCCGGCGCTACCGCGGCGGCCGGAATGATCTTGCTCTGGGGTGCGCCACGCTGCCGAGCATGATTACTCACACCGTGCGCTATGAAGCGCACTCCATCGCCAAACGGCGGCCGACCGGCACCGCAACCGTTACGTGCACCTGCAACCTCAACACCGGTCCAATCCCCTCCAGGCAAGCCCACCGAGTACTAGAGAGGCACGCCGATGCGGTGGGCCTCCCCGACCCGCACCGCCAGCTCCGCCACTACCTCCTCGCCGTCCGCTGACGCGTAGCCTGAGTCAGGACGGAGCACCGCCCGGCCGATCACCGGGCGGTCCCGCCTGGCCCGCGCAAACGCCGTGCTCCCGGATGGGGTTGAACCCCGGACTGGGCGCCAAGCATTCCCACATAGGGGTGGCGCGAAGGGATGGGAGCCGGCCCGGCCTACGGGCCCACGAACCGGCGAGGCTGCCGCAAGCCTGAAGAGCGGCCCTTGCCACCCCCACCCACTGAGGAGAGCCCCGCCAAGGCCGTGGCGGGGCTCGCTCGTGTCCCAGCCCGCCGTCGACTGCGCCCAACGCCCTGCGAACGCAGGTGCATTGTCAGACCCTCCTGCCTGGTCGGTCTCGCCGTCGGCCTCACTCTCGGGTAGTCGAGGCGTAAGGGGCTTCGGTCTCCTTCCTGCCAACCGGGGGAGGCCGAAGTCTTGCGATGTGATCCGCCGCCCACTCAACCCGTTCGAACAGCCGGGCACTTGTGTCCGCCACAACACCGTCATACCCCTGCGCAGACGGCCCGCTCGGCGCCACAATGCCTCCACCATCACCATCTCAGGGGGACGCAGTGTCCGACTACAGAGACGTGCAGACGGCCGTCAGGGTCGAGAAGTTCCGCATCTGGTTCGCCTGGCTCTGCGGCGGCTTCGTGATGCTCGGCATTGCCCTCGCCACCCAGAACATCCACATCGTCAGCGTCATCACCCAGGTGCTCTTCCTCGTCGGCGGCGTTGCGTTCACCATCACCGCCGTGCGGATGACGAACGCCCTCAACCGCCAGGCCGAGGCCAAACGCCGGGAGGTCCTCGGCGACCTGTAGCCCACCGGCGGAGACGGCCGGCCCGTCGACTCACGGCCCCGCCTACGGCATCATCTCCGCGTGACGAACACCCAGAGATCCCCGGCCGCCCGCAACGCCCGCAAGCTCGCCTTCTACGCCGGAGGATGGGCACTGCTCGCCCTCACCGGCATCAGCCTCATCCACGAGGCCACCAGCAAGCAGGTGTGCGGCGGCTCAGCGAGGTACGTCGACCACAGCATGTGGTGCGCACCGCTGCCAGCCGACACGTCCGCCCTCGTCGTCGGCGTCGCACTTACAGCCGTGGGCGGCATCCTCGCCATCATCACCGTGCTCCGCTCGTACGAAGCCCACAGCGACGGCAAGTAGCCCTCCCGCCGCCCTGCGATCCGAAGACGCCACGACGCGCACAGCCTTTCGAATCCAAAGCCACCAGGCACACTCGACCATATGACCACCAAGCACACCGGACGCGACGGCCGGCCCTCGTCACCACGGCGTGACTCCTTCTCTTAGAGGGGCCCATGTCGCCCCGCCCACAGAGAATGGCCCCGCCAAGAGTGGCGGGGCCCAGTCGATGACGCTGCGATCAGAACCCCTTCTGGAAGTCGTAGGTGTACGGCCCCGCCACGAACTTGTCCGTTGAGACCAGAACCGCAGTGATCGTGCGACCTGGCGGCACGTCACTGGCCGACCCTAGAAGGCTGGCGACATCCTTCCCTGCCTTGAACACCGTGATCGTGAACGTGTTGGTTCCGCCGTCCGGGTTCTCTCCCGTGTAGGTGATGCGCGCCCGCCCGCCGAAATCGCCAAGACCGCTGTCCCGCACTGTGACCGAGTCCAGTCGCCAGTCACCGCTCTCGATCGGAGGCCGAGTGCCCTTGCCCTCAGGGACTGCACTGGTGGTTTCCGCCGACGGGCTGGTGACGAGCGCGCTGGTCGTTGGCGGGCTGGTGGTGGCTTCCTCATCGCCCTCATCGTCGGTGCCGCACGCCGTGAGCACCGTCGCCAGCAGGGTGAGGGCAATGACCTGATTCTTCACCGCAGCCTCCATCGCGCGTGGTCAACACAGCACGACGGTATGGCGAGGGCGCACAGAGCACACTCTGAGCGGTGCGGGCGGGTGACCTGGCCGACACCGAGCGGGCCGCGTTGCCGCAGCGCCCGGACCACAGAGAAGGCTCGGGACGCCACCACGGCGTGCCGAGCCGCTCGCTCCCTTACGGCAGAGGGCGGCTGCCCTCTGTGCCCTCTGAGCGATACGTCGGCTCGGGCAGGCGCTCCTGACGTCGACGTGAGAGCCAATACGTCCGCTGATGGGTGGGATGCGAATCGAACTCCAAGCAGTCGATCCCGCTCTCCGTGTCGACCACCCAGATACCGGAGCGCGTCTTGTCCGGACGAACCGGACAGCCGGTCAGTTCCAGCTCCCACGTGTCGGTAACGCCGTTGTCCCGGCGTTCGTGCACGGTGACCGTGCCGGTCACGCGATGCGGGAGAGGACGGCCCTCCTGGCGGGCCTCGTAGTTCTCCGACAGCTCCTTGACCGTGAAGTCCTTCTGCAAGAACAGGTTTTGACTCACCGTGCTTCTTCCGCTCGGCCAGAGCACCGCCGGCCTGACAGGCTGCCGACGGCCATCCTTCTCGCGGATCAAGTTGCCGCCATACTCAACGGACACATACTGCTCCGGGGCCAGATTCTCGACCAGGACGCGGGCTTGCAACACGATCCGCTCGCTCTCCTTCGCCGGGAAGTGCCACTCGTAGCCCGCAGGCCACTCGCCCGCGATCACGCCGAACTGCGACGCCCCGTGCGGCGGCCACGCCACGTCGGTGAGCCGAACGGTCACCGCAGGAGCTTGGGCATCCAGCCGAGCGCGGGCAGCATCGATCGCCACAGCCTCGGAGGCGATGAGCGCACGATGCGCAACCTCGTTGCCCTGACGAATCCGGTAGGCCTGCCAGGCGACCGCGCCGAAGGCGAGGAAGCCAGCCGCCGCTTGGGCGGCAATCCAGGGAGTATCTGACATGATTGGTAATTGTCGTATCGATCAGGGAGGAAACGCCAATTGGCTGGTCAGACCGGCGAGTTAGGGCGGATAGGCCCGCTAAGTCCTTGAATCGGAGGACAGCCGCCACTGTCACAGATGCGCCACGAAGCGTGCACAACCCATCCATAAACCCCATGTTGTCATCACAATGACGGGCAGTCAGACCGTCCTTGGGGGGACCATGCACGCCAGAAGAACCGCGCTCGCCACCATCACCATCCTCGCCGCCGCCACGCTCACCGCCTGTAGTGAGCCCGCACAAGGGACGGCCGAACGCGCCACCGCGGCGACCAGCTCACTGGCCTCCAGCTCACCCGAGAGCGACGCGCCGCCCGCGGACGCCGACGAGCAGCCGGACACCGAACTTGCCGTGGGTGACGCCTTCGCCTACACCGACGGCTTGAAGGCGATGGTCGACAGCATTCGCACCATCACCCGCTTCGGCGAGTACGACACCAAGCCCGACGCCAACCAGATCCCGTTCCGCGTCACCTTCACCATCACCAACGGCACCAAGAAGCCGTACGACATGGACAGCTTCAGCTACGACGCCCAAGGCGCGACCACCGGAGGCCAGTCCGAATTCCTGTACGTCGAAGCCGACTCCAAGCAGATGGCTGGCCGCCTCGCTGTCGGCCGCTCCGCCACGTTCACGTCCGAGTACTCCATCGCCAAGAGCGACGGCAAGGACATCGTGTTCACCATGTCCCGCACGGACGACGCCTGGCTGGAGAGCGGCAGCTTCCTCGGCGACGACCCGAACTGGACCGGCACCATCAAGTAACCCGACGTCTCCGGATCTACCAGTCCGGGATCAACTGGTAGCAGTAGTAGACGGCGTGGTGATCCTGCGATCCGAAGACTCAGAGGCGGCAGAGCCTCTTTCGCTCAATCCGTCCCCCGAGGAGAGCTACACCCGGCCCAGGAAAGAAAACGGCCTGGCTGTGGTGCTGCCCTATCCCGAACGCGACGAGGCACTGTTCTACGATTCCATCAGCGTGATCACCGCCGACGGCCAGGTGACGGCCAACTACCGCAAGACCCACCTGTACGGGGCAGCCGAGCGACGCAACTACTCATTCGGCCAGGAACTGCCGCCCGTCGTCTCCCTGAACGATGTCGAGGTGGGCATCCTCAACTGCTACGAGTGCGAGTTCCCACCGCTCTACCAGTACCTGGCCGAGCGGGGAGCGAAAATCGTGCTGGGCCCCACGGCGGCCGACGGTCACTTCCGCCTGGCTGACGGGACCATGAGCTGTTCATCGCCTACGCCAACCGCCGCGGCTGGGAACAGGTCCCGGCAGGCAACTGGCAGTACCAGGGGAACTCCGGCGTCTGGGGCCCTGACGGCGAGCCGCTGGTCGCCGCCGGCGCCGAAGACCGCCAGCACGACTGCCTCCTGATCGCCGACTGCCTCCCCGCCACCGTGCCGCCCTTCAGCCCCGAAGGCCACCACCCCACCGACAACCGCCTCGCTCTCGACCCCACCCTGCGCCCCGCCCACTGAAGGCGACGCCAAGCACCCAGCCCTGGAGAGCAAGCGAGGTTCCAAGCCGGGCCCCAATTGTCTACACAGAGTTACGGCTGGCGGCCAGATATATCCCCACGTGGTGGCCGCCAGCGGGGAGATCCAACTGGCCACTATCAGGTGCGGGAGAACGCCACGCGCGGGTCCACCGGGCGGGAAGCCGAGACGGAGGCG
>NZ_JAVFVX010000175.1:0-10424 GCF_033441795.1 Streptomyces sp. ADMS
GCCGCAGGTCGCGGAGTGCAGTCCAGCGGCCCCGAGGAATTGCGCAGCAGAGTCGGCGTATGAGCCTGGCCGGGCGTTGTCGAGGGTGCTCTCAAGCGGTTCACGAGTGGCGGTCCAGAAGTATGAGCTACGCCAACTCCGCTTGACAGAAGGTGCGGGCATGACAGTGACGGAGCGCATCCACCGGACTGCGATCCTCCGCGTTCCCCGTCGGGCCGAAAACCATCCATTCATAGGTGTCCGGCATTATTTCGTCGGGGTTGCACACCGCGTGCCCCTTTGTCTCCAGGAGGTCATTCCGCCAGGCTCGCCGGGGGTTCCGCAGACGTCCGCGTCGCCGACGCGGCTTCGTCATGTGCCACAGCGTGGGAGAGCACGAGAGGAAGGCATGCGTGAAAGACATCATGACGCCGGATGTGAAGATCGTCCGCTGGCCTGCCGAGTCGGGAAAACTGGAGGGCTTCCGCATGCAGGGGCTGCCCTGTCTCATCGTGGTGGCCAGGGGTGCACGGGTGCCCGAGTTGGCGGGTGCGCACGAGGATTGGGTACGACAGCCGGTGGAGGCATGGGAGTTGAAGACCAGGATCGCGTCACTGCATCTCAAGGCCACGTCCCAGGGCGCCCCTCCCGTCGTGGACGAGGACGGGTTACTTCGGTACGGCGGTGCGGTCCTGCCGCTCACGGTCTCCGAGGCGGCGGTGTTGCGCGGGCTCGTGCAGCGTCGCCCGGGGATGGCGAGCCGGGCCGAGCTGGCGGAGCGGCTGCTGTCCGCCAACCGCTCCGCCAGCCAGAACGCCCTCGACCTGCACATGATGAGACTGCGGCGGAAGGTCGTGTCTGTCGGGCTGGCCATAGAGACCGTGCGGGGGCGTGGGTTTCTCCTGAAGACCGGGGCCGTTGCGGAGCCCAGCGGTTGAGAACCCGAGCGGGATGGGACCCAGGGGCGGGTGACGACCACGGTTGGCCGAGCATCCGGGTCGGCCGAACTCAGGGGCAGCTGCGAACGGCCCGGGCGGGTGGTGGCATTCCGTCACTCCGGGGCCGCTCGAATCCCTGCCGGGTGCCCTGCGCCCAGCGGGACACGGTGGTGCTCCGGTACGGCCGGGCACCCGGCGGCGCCGGGCCCTACCGGATCGCCAGTGCCCGGCTATCGCGTCGGCTGGGCGGCGGGGTCGGAGGATTCGGCGCTGCTCGGCTGCGCGGCAGTGCCGGTGGGGACGCCGAGCCGGCCGGGCAGCCACAGCACGGCCACCACCGCGGCCAGCGCGAGCGCCCCGGCGGCCACGCCGAAGCTCACGTGCATGGCCGACAGATACGCGTCCTGGGCCGTGGCCAGCAGTCCGGGGAGTTGTTCTCGCGTCCCGGCCGGCAGCGTGCCCGCCTCCTGGAGTTCGCGGACCGCGACCACCGTGCCGCCCAGGGACTCCGAGGCCGTCTCCCGTACGCCCTCCGGGAGCACGTCGACGGCGCCGCCCAGCTCGTCCCGGTACCAGACGGACAGGATCGAGCCGAGGACGGCGACGCCGAGCGCGGCGCCGATCTGTCGCAGTGTGTTGTTGACGCCCGCGCCGATGGCGGCCTGCTCGGGTGCCACCACGGCCATCGTGGTCGTCGTGGTGGTGCCCATGACCAGGCCGAGGCCGAAGCCGGACACGCCCAGCAGGATCTCGTACCACCACAACGCCGTGTCGGCAGCGATGCCGGCCTGGCCCGTGAACGACAGGGCGAGCAGCAGCAGTCCGGTGGTGACGACGGCCTTGGGGCCGAAGCGCATGGCCAGCGGGTTGCTGAGGATGGCCGAGGCGACGGTGCCCACGGCCACCGGGAGCAGGATGAGGCCCAGTTCGAGGGGGGTGTGACCGCGGATGGCCTGGACGTAGAAGACCATCAGGAAGGTGCCGCCGGTCAGCGCGAAGAAGGAGAGCGCGAGGCTTGCGGTGCCTGCCGCGAAGGACTTGTTGCGGAACAGCTTCACGTCCAGTGCCGGCTGCGCCGTGCGGCTCTCGAACAGGACGAGCACCGCCAGCAGGGCCACTCCGGCGACCATCGTGCCCAGGACCTCGACACTGGTCCAGTTGTTGGTCTCTCCGCCGCGGATCACCCCGTAGACCAGTGAGCCGATGCCCGTGATGGACAGCAGGACGCCGGTGACGTCGATGCGTGGCCTGGTCGCCGAGCGGGACTCGGCGAGGACCACCAGGAGGAGGACGGCGCAGATGGCGGCGATGGGAACGTTGATGAGGAAGACCGAGCCCCACCAGAAGTGTTCGAGCAGGAAGCCACCGGCGATCGGGCCGAGGGCGATCGACAGACCGCCCAGCGCTGACCAGATGCCGATCGCCTTGCCGCGTTCCTCCGGGGCGAAGATGTCATTGATCACCGCGAGTGTGGCGGGCGGCACGACCGAGCCGGCCACGCCCATGACACCGCGCCAGATGATGAGTTCCTCCGGGGTGTCGGCGAAGCCGGCGAACGTGGAGGCCACTCCGAAGGCGACCAGCCCGATCACCAGGACGCGGCGGCGGCCGAAGGCGTCGGCGAGGATGCCGGAGGAGAACATCAGGGCCGCGTAGAACAGGATGTAGGAGTCCAGGGCCCACTGGAGCTCCGCGTTGGTCGCGCCGACGTCCTCCTGGATCGTCTGCAGAGCGACGTTCAGGATGGTGTTGTCCATCATCACCATCAGGAAACAGCAGCCGAGGACGGTCATGATCAGTCCGCGTCCGCGCACGGGCGCACCCGCTGATAATGCCCCGCTCACTTCGCACCTCCTGTCAGAGGGGCGTGCCGCACCGGATGCCGCGCCCCATGCATCTACTACGCGAGCATAGTAGTTCGTGGGGGCGAGGGTGTGCGGTCATGGCGAAGTAATCGCGAAAGAAAGCGGCTCGCTCGGTGTGTTGGGAGCGTCGGCTCAGTGGCCGGGGCCCTCGTGCAGCAGCTTCTCGAAGCGTTCGCGGAGGTCGGGGACGTTGCGGATCTCGTCGAGGAAGTGACCGACCGCGCTCACCCCGAAGTCGCGGATCACCTCGCGGACAGCCATCGCCGCCTCGTCCGTGACGCAGGGCGCGTAGGCGTAACCCCGGCCCGCCTTGGTGCGGTTGGCCGCGCCCTTCTCGGCGAGGCGGCTCAGCACGGTCATGACGGTGGTGTACGCCAGCGGGGTGTCACGGCCGGTGTTGAGCGCGCCGAGGACTTCCCGGACCGTCATCGGTCCGGGAGCCTGCCACAGAACCTCCATGATCTGGTTCTCCAGCGGGCCGAAGACGAGGCATTCCTGGGAAGCGCGGGAACGGTCGGCTGTCACCCCTTCAATCTACGGTGCTCGCGGCCCGAACGCCCAGTGGTGCCAGGCGCCGACGGGGTCGGTCCATGTCGTGCCGCACCTCCGCATGGCGGGCGGAGGTGCGGGAAACGGTCCCGTCCGGTCGTCGCGCCGCTTCGCCTTGTATTCGTGTGGGTGAGACGGGAAGTGCTTCTCTTTCAATACTCCTTCCTCTTCCTTTTCCCGCTCTGTCGATACGCCTGTCCATGCTGCGGGCGATTCCTATGATGCGGTGAACGCCGATGCGGCGATTCGCTGTTGGGAATATTTGACGGGAGAAGTATTCATGGCTGTCTTCGAGTCGACAGAGGTTGCCGAGCGGATTTTCGGCACACTCTTCGAGATCCTGTTGAAGGATGAGCAGTTCACTTCGCAGCTGCGCGCGAGCAATCTGTCCATCCGGCTGACCCAGACCAGCCCGGACTGCGTCCTGCATGTGTCCGCGGACGCGCTGACGGTCGGCGCAGGCGCGCCCGAAGAGGCGACGATCAGGATCAAGATGTCGTCCGACACCGCGCACCAGCTCTGGCTCGGCAAGCTCATGATGCCGACCGCCATCGCCACCGGAAAGGTACGGATCCGCGGCAAGGTCGCCCGGGTGCTGGAACTCGTCCCTATCCTGCGGCCCGCCTTCGACCGCTATCCGGAACTGGCGGCGGAGGAAGGGCTTCCCGTCTGAGAGCGCGGCGCCGTCGGGCCCCCGGCGGACACTGCGAAGCGGCACTTCGGTACTTCCCCCGGTCATAGGATCCGAGTTACGGAGTTTCGAGACAGACATGACGAACAACGACGAACTTGAGCTCAATTTCGACGTCCTTCCCGGCGAGGTGGAGAAACTTCGCCGCCAGGTACGGGAATTCGCCCGCGAGGTCGTCGCGCCCCGGGTGACGGACCTCGACACGGCGCCCGCCGACGACTTCGACTGGGACATGGTCGCCCAGGGGCACGCCCTCGGCCTCACCCGCGTCGCCGTGCCCAAGGAGTACGGCGGTCTCGGCCTCGGCATGATCGGCTGTTCGGTCGCTCTGGAGGAGGTGGCGTCCGTCTGTGCCGGCACCGCTCTCATCTTCGGTGCGGCGATGCTCGGGCAGACCCCGGTGCTGCTCTCCGGCGACCCGCGGCTCCAGGCCCGGTTCCTGCCCATGTTCTCGGGCGACGCCCCGGTCCTGGCGTGCAACGCCGTCACCGAGGAGGAGGCGGGCTGCGACCTGATCATCCCGGCCAACGCGGTCCACGCCCGCGACGTGATGACCGCCCGCCGTGACGGCGACCACTACGTCCTGAACGGTAAGAAGAGGTTCATCACCAACGCCCAGGTCGCCGCGTTCGCCTCGGTGTTCGCCAACATGGAGGGCGCGCCCGGCGCCACCGGCCTCACCTCGTTCATGGTGCCGCTCGACCTGCCCGGTGTGGTCCGGGGGCCGGTGGCAGACAAGATGGGCTACCGGCTCTGCCTCGGCAGCGAACTGGAGTTCCACGACGTCCGTATCCCCGCTGAGAACATGATCGGCGACGAGGGCGACGGTATGGCCATCAACATCGCGCAGAGCAACATGGCCCGCGCCTCCGTCGCCGGGATCTCCGTCGGTGTTGCCCGGGGCGCCCTCGAACAGGCTCTGGAGTGGTGTGACACCCGTGTCCAGGGCGGACTCCCGCTGCGCGAGCACCAGTTCACCGCGGCCAAGCTCGCCGAGATGTCCGCGAAGGTCGACGCGGCGCGACTGCTGTATCTGAAGGCGGCCCACAAGGTCGACAACGAACTCCCCGCCCCGCAGTACGAGCCGGCGGCGGCCAAGCTCTTCGCGGACCGGGTCGCCATCGACGTCGCCGACATGGCCATGTCCCTCACGGGAGCCCGCGGTTACGTGAAGTCGTTCGGCATGGAGAAGCGGCTGCGTGACGCCTACGGGGCGCGGATCTACGAGGGCACGCCCGAGGTGCTGGCCCTCGCCATCACCGAGAGCCTGTATGCCGCCGGAGAGCCGATATGACGGACAGCGAAGACACGGGGGAGCAGTTACCGGCGGGGGAGCGGGAACGGTATGTCTCGGACATCATCCGGCTCCACTCCACCCTGGACTTCCGGTCCCTGCCCGACCACGTCGTCGGCGAGCCGCTCTACTCCGTGTACGACCCGAGGGACGAACTGATCACCCTCACCGTCGAGGACGACCAGCTGCCCCTGCGCTACCTCAACGGGATCATGGGGTTCCGGCTCGTGCAGTATCTGCGGCTGGGCTGGATGTCTCCCCAACTCGTGTACGAGCGGGCGGTCTTCCGGGAGACGGTCCGGCACCCGGAGGGTGTGCAGAACGTCCACACCGTCAGCCTGTGCACCCGTACGGGGAGGATCCGCGGCTACATCGGCCTCGGTTGCTCCCAGGACCCGGTCTCCATGCCGCTCGACCACCCCGACCGCCGCCGGTTCTCCACCGAGGCGGCGCACGACATCGACCTGCTGGGCCGGTTCGCGGCCGACGGCGTGGGCACGCACCAGGCCTTCGAGATCAAGCGGTTCGTACGCGACCTCGAACTGCCGCCCGGCCCCGGCACCGAACGCGTGCCCTGGCATCTGCTGCTGGGCCTCGGCAGAGTCATATCGGCGGCCGGGGACCGTACGCGCCTCATGCTGGGCGACGCCAAGGAGAGGGTGGCGATACGGCACTTCCGGCTCACCGGCTTCGACCTCCAGATCGACCGCGGCACCTCGCCCCGGCTGCCCGAGACGGACCTCATGGCGCCCATCTACGACCAGGACGTCATCGCCGTTCCCTTCGTGGCGCCGGTCCACGCCGACCTCGGTGACTACATGGACCTCATCGAGGACTACCTCGGCGGCGGCCCGGACGCGATGACGCTCCTGGAACTGGTCGCCGCCATGACCGCCCGCAGGTCGGGCGCGCACCGCCTGAAGGAGGCGTCGTAGATGAGTGGTGTCGAGGCTGAGGAGAAGGTCTTCTACGGGGAGCTGACCACCCGAAACAAGGGCGTGGTCAGCACCGGAGAGCAGGCCCTGCTGCGCGGTGCGACCGTGCTCGTCGCCGGGTGCGGGTCCATCGGCGGGGCTGCCGTCGAGCCGCTCGCCCGGCTGGGAGTGCGTTCCTTCGTACTGGCCGACCCGGGGACGTACGAGGTGAACAACCTCAACCGGCAGAGCGCGGCGGCCACCGACGTCGACCGCAACAAGGCCGAGGTCGCCGGCGAGCGGGTGGCGGCCATCAACCCCCACGCGCAGGTCCGGGTCTTCCCGGAAGGGGTCACGGAGAAGGCGGTGGAAGAACTGGTCGGCGACTGCGACGTCATCGTGGACGGCGTGGACGTGACGACCATGGACGGCTGGCGGGCCAAGCACCTTCTTCACCGCGTCGCCGTTGATCGGCGGCTGCCGCTGGTCACCGGGTGGGACATCGCCGGCGCCCAGTACGTGCGCTGTTACGACTACCGGTACATCAGGGAGCCGTTCGACGGCGCGATCGCCGAGGCCGATCTGGATCGGCTGACCTCCTGGCAGCTGCTGCTGCGGGCCGTGCCGTTGCGGTACGTGCCGGTGGAGATGCTCGTCGAGGTACGGGCGAACCTGGGGCGGCCCGGCTACAGCTTCCCCCAGGTCACGTATGTCGCCATGATGTTCGGCGCCATCACCTCTCACATGGTGGTGAAGCTGCTCTCCGGGGCGACCGTGCGCCCGGAGGTGTACATCGATGTGCACCAGCAGGTGCGCTCGACTCGGCGGCGGGTGGCCACCCGGCTGCGCCGGACCGCCGCGCTCGCAGCCCTGGCGCCGGGGCTGCTCAGGCTGGTCCGCGGCGGAAAGGGGAACTGACGCGATGTCCGATCTCCACGAGATGACGGCGCTCGAACAGGCGGCCGCCATCGCCAGGGGCGAGCTGTCCCCGGTCGAACTGGCCGACCACTACCTCGGTCGCATCGAGGAAGCGGACAAGGAACTCGGCGCGTACCTCACGGTCACCGCGGAACTCGCCCGGTCCCAGGCGGAACGTGCCGAGCGGGAGGCTGTGGCGGCGCGTCGGGACGGTACGCGGCTGGGAGTGCTGCACGGGATACCCGTGCCGATCAAGGACCTCGTCCAGGTCGAGGGGGTGCGGTGCACCTGGGGTTCGGCGGTCTTCGCCGACCACGTCAGTGACACCGACGACCACGTGGCCGCCCGGCTGCGGGAGGCCGGCACGGTCATGCTGGGCAAGACCAACACCGCCGAGTTCGGGCTGCCCTGCTACACCGAGAACAGACTCGGGCCGCCGACCCGCCATCCGCTGAGCCCCGGGCGGTCGCCCGGGGGTTCCAGCGGCGGCGCGGCGGCGGCCGTCGCGGCGGGCCTCGCACCGCTCGCGCACGGCACCGACGCCGGTGGCTCCGTACGCATCCCGGCCTCCGTCTGCGGCCTGGTCGGGCTGAAGCCGAGCAGGGGCCGGATCAGCAACGGTCCCTGGCGCCCCGACGTCACGGGACTGTCGGTGCACGGCGCGCTGGCCCGCACGGTGGCCGACGCGGCGGCGCTCGTCGACGTGATGGCGGGGCCGATGCCGGGCGACGTGTACACCGCGCCCGGGCACCCCGGGGGTACCACCTTGCTTGAGCATGTACGCCGGGAGCCCCGTGCGCTGCGGGTCGCGGTGCTGAGGCAGCCCATGGTGCCCGACGCGGTACTGCACCCCGACTGCGAGGACGCCCTCGACAGCACCGCCGCGGCCCTCGCTGCACTGGGCCACGAGGTGGAGGAGCTGGAGATGCCTCCCGACGGAGGTGTCGTCGAGGCGTTCACCCGGGTCTGGTCGGTGGAGGCGGCGTCGTACGAGGTGGAGCCGGACCGTGAGGGTGAGCTGATGCCTTTCACGGCCTGGCTCAGGGAGGTCGCCGCCGGGGTGTCCGCGCGGGAGTACCAGACGGCGCTGGCCACCTTCCGGGGCCTGGGGCAGATGCTCACCGACCTGCTCTTCGCCGCCTACGACGTGATCCTCTCCCCAGCGCTGGCCGAACCACCGGTGCGGATCGGGGAGTTGCGCGACGACTCCGATCCGGCGGCCGAGTTCGCCAGAATGACCGCGTTCATGCCGTACACCGGGGTCTACAACCTCACCGGCATGCCCTCGATCACTGTCCCGCTCAGCCGGAACGCCGGGCGTCTGCCGATCGGTGTGCTGTTGGGCGCGCGGTACGCGGACGAGGCACTGCTGGTGTCGCTCGCGGCTCAGTTGCACCAGTCCGCGACGACGTACTGACACCCGGGGCCGAAAATTTTCATTTCTTTCGGTCATTGTCTGGCGGGTATTCGTCTTTGTTTGCAATGGCAGTGTTCGCACTCCGGTTGGGGGGTCAAGTCGAAGTAAAATCATGACCGAATTTAATCCCCATTTTGGCCGGTTCTCAATAGTTCTGCGGCAGGAGGTACCCCTGGCGTACCCCCTGTATTCCTTAGTCTTTCCGGGTTGTGTGGCTCGGTATAGTAATCCCGTCGCCATGGGGAGATGTGGTGGCGATCCTGGGGAGGATGGGGGATGCTGGTGGAACTGAATGTTCTCGGTGCGCTCGAAATGCGTGTGGGTGGGAAATCCGTCGTTCCCTCCGCGCCGAAACTCCGACAGATATTCACGTTTCTGGCCATGCGGGCCAACACCGTTGTGACGGTTACCGAAATCGTCGAAGAAGTCTGGGCGGGAGTGCCTCCGAAAAGCCTTCCCACCACTCTGCAGACCTATATTCTGCAGCTTCGGAAAATGCTGAGGGAGGCGCGGTCGGGGGCCGCCGGCCCGGGGCGGGAACCCGATGGTGTCGAAGGGTTCATCGTGACCTACGACGGCGGCTATCTCTTCAGTGCTCCGCAGTCCCTTCGGAAGGACTTCGAGGAATTCACCAGGTCCGTGGAGACCGGGCACCAGTACATGCAGAACGGAAGGAACTCTGAGGCGGCCGAGCTGCTCGGTGAGGCGCTCGCGCTGTGGCGCGGCAACGCACTCGTCGACGTCCGGCGCGGTTCGGTCCTGGACGCCTACGCGATCAAGCTGGAGGAGGTACGCCTCTCCGCGCAGATCCTCCGCCTGGACGCCTGCCTCGGACAGGGCGGCGATCTGCATCTGATCCCCGAACTGAACGCGTTGGCCGGCCTGCATCCCCTGAACGAGACGCTGCAGTACCAACGGATGATCGCGCTGTACCGATCGGGCCAGGTCGCCGAGGCGCTGAGCAGTTACCGGGCCTTCTACTCGGAGGTGATGGAGCAGGTGGGGATAGAGCCCTCCACGCACCTGAGGGACCTGCATTCCGCCATCCTGAATTCCGCCCCGGCGCTGTCGGCCGTGGCGACCTCCGAGGAAGTTCGCCGGGGAGTCTCTGAAGGTGACGGCGACATCGGGGAAGGGCGTCCAGGCCGGTACGGCTTGGAGCAACAGCACGGCGCGGAAAGGCGGTACGGCCACGGAGGCGAGTGGCCGACCACGGTCCGTGTATCTCCCGGTGACCGCCTCCGTCGTTCTCGTCCCCCGGTCCTGTGGGGAACGAAGCCGAGGAAGGTGATCTCGCCGTCCGAGACTTCATCCTCCCGGGGCGTATGCCGGATCACCCTGGACGCTGCGGGCATCCACCTGTC
Organism: Streptomyces sp. ADMS; assembly: GCF_033441795.1. NCBI lineage: Bacteria > Bacillati > Actinomycetota > Actinomycetes > Kitasatosporales > Streptomycetaceae > Streptomyces > Streptomyces sp. ADMS. Next base: position 9,930 of record NZ_JAVFVX010000175.1, read on the forward strand.
CGCGCTGCTCAGCGAACCCGTCGGTACGCCCGCCCGTGCCGTCGTGGTCGCCCTCCACAACAGCGGGACGAACGCCGACTACTTCGACGGCCGGGCCCACCCCCCGTCGTCACTCATGACGCTGGGCGCGCGCCTCGGCTACACCGTCATTGCGGTGGACCGCCCGGGCTACCGTCTCTCCGCCGCCCAACTGCCCCATGGGCTGGGCCTGATGAACCAGGCCGCCGTCCTGCGCGACGCCCTGGACGACTTCGAGTCCCGCTTCGCCACGGGTTCCGGCTTCTTCCTGCTCGCGCATTCCTACGGCGGCAACGTGGCGTTGGCCGCAGCCGCCGACCACACTCCGCCCGGCCTGCTCGGCCTCGACATCTCCGGCTGCGGCCACGAATACGCCGTCGATCCGCACGAGGTACCGGTCCTGCTGGACCGGGGCCGATCCGCGAAGAACTGGGGCCCGCTGAGCCTCTACCCGCCCGGCACGTTCAGCGGCGCACG
>NZ_JAVFVX010000176.1:0-10303 GCF_033441795.1 Streptomyces sp. ADMS
GACAAACCCACTGGCCACAAACCTGAAACGGTGACCCGCGAAGTCCGGGCCTAGATCCGACGCGCCGGCCGATCAGATCCTCGGGGAGTCGCCGCCGACTGCCGCGTGGCCGTAGGCCGCGGCGTGGCCCACAGCGCCGAAACCCACGGTTCCGACTGCGAGACGGCTGCCGAGAGCCCGGTCGGGGATGCCATTCCGTGTCCTTCATCGGTTGAGACGAAGAGCTGCTACGACCTCTTCCTCAGGGACGCTGTCAGTCGATCTTCGTCACCGGGCCCGTGGTGATGCCGTTCTCGTTGAAGGAGTCGACCGCGACCCAGTAGTCGTGTCCCGCGTTCAGGCTTCGGAGATCGAGGTCGTTCTGCCCGTAGAGCAGCCAGCTGTGGTAGAGCTTGTCGGGCGCGATGCCATAGCGGACGTTGTACCCCTGGGCTGTCTCGCGGGGATTCCACTCGATCCTTGCAGTGAGGTCGTCGACGCGCCTCGCTCGGGGAGTGGCGGCTGAGGGTGCTGCTCCGTCGCCGGTGCCGAAAACCCGAAGTCCGCTGATCGAGAACGGGCCGTCGAAGGGCATCCTGCCAGCCGTGACCTTGACGAATCGAGCTCGCCGGGCGGACTCGAGCACAACGAAGGCATGCGGAGCGTCCTCGCCCGATCCTCGGTTGTCCGAGACGGTGTGCCACTCCTGGCCGTCCGAGGAGAGCTCGATGAGGACCTCGGTCGGGTGGTGGTCGGGGTAGATCGCTCTCCAGGCTCCGGTCATGTCCTCACCGTCGGTCCTCTCCGGTGCGTGACTCGCCATGTGGTTGTCGGCGAGGTTGAGTTGAATCGCCGTGACGGTGCGTTCCTCGCCGAGATCGGTCTGGAGCCACTCTCCGGGCTGCGAGGTTCCGGCGGTCCACCAGGTGCGGATGTCTTCGTTGACCGCGAGTTCGGGTTCGTGGCCCTCGGCGGACGACGAGGTGGTCGCGGTCGTGCAGAACGACAGCAGCATCCAGCCGGCGAAGGTTTCCGTCCACGGATCGACACGGCGGTCGGGAACGAGCGTCGGATAGTCCCCGAAGTTCTGGTTGCAGAAGAGGACGCCGTCGGAATCGAAGCCGGCCGGGAACAGCCCGATGCGTCGTTCGAATTCGTGATGCACCGAGACGCGCATGGTGGAGGTGTGCCACCAGTTGCCGTGTTCGTCCTGGAAGGTGCTGCCGTGGCCCGCTGCGGTGACGAAGCCGCCCGGCTTCGACGAGAAGGGACTGTTCGGCGAGTACTCGAAGGGCCCGAGTGGCGAGGATCCCGCGTAGTAGCCGTTTGCGTAGGTGTTCCATTCGGTGCCCGGCGCGGCGTACTGCAGGTAGTACGTGTCGTTGTGGCGAGTCATCCAGGCGCCTTCGACGAAGGGGGCGTCGCCGAGGTACTGGGCGATGATTCTCGCCCTTTCCGTCAGGGGCTCGGCCTTGACGTGGCTCTCTCCGATCTGTTCCCAACCGTGACGGTCAGGAGCGCCGGCGACCAGGACGACCGGTTCCCCCACCTTGTCCATGGACACCGGGTCGAGACGGACCCCGGTGATGGGCTCCTTGTTCGAGCAGCCCCAGTAGAAGTAGACAGCGCCGTCGTCGTCCTGGAAGAAGTGCGGGTCCCAGAACGGGAACCCTGGGTTCACCAGGGTGAAGTCGTCCGCGAGGGGATCCTCGCTGCGGAAGATCGGGCTGTCGGTCAGTCTGGACGCCGTGACGTAGAGGACGCCGTTGATCTCCCGTGCGTGAGGAGCGTAGTCGAGCGCGGGCAGCTTCCGGGTCGCGCGGTACTCCCATGTGCGCAGGTCCGCCGAGTGCCAGAATCCCGCCGACATCGACGCGAAGAGATAGAACCGGCCCCGATACCGGACGACGGTGGGGTCGGCTGCTTCGCGGTGCACGGTCCGCTCTGCGCCCATGGGGCGCACGTCCTGGTAGCGATACGGGATGTTCAGAGGGTTGCAGCTGACGGCTGTCGTGAGGCGGTGGGCGCCGGAGGTCATGGGTGCGTGCCTTCTTCTTTGTTCGCGGCTGGAGGCAGGGGCGGTATTACGGCCTGACCGGTCGACTTCTCGTTCCCGGCCCTTGGGAGGCTGTGCGCGGGACAGGACGGAGCCGTCGGAGGCGGCGAGGGGCCTGTCGTCCGGGGCAGGGCAGACGAAGACCCGCTCGTTGACGGGTCCCCCTCAGGTCTGTGTGTCGGAGTCGTCCAGAAGCGAAACGAGCCAGTCACCGTCGATTGCGCCGCCTGTCAGGTTGAGGATCTGACTCATCGGCATCGAACCCACCATGCGCATCATGTCGCTGTCGTCGAGGGGCGCCGGTCCGCCCTGCGCGATGAGCGGGGCGAGTCGGTCCCTGAGCGGGGCCCCCGCAACCGGATGCACGAGCCATTCGGAAACATCCGATTGCAGCGAAAGTGGCGGCTGAACGCCGTCACCGTCGAGGTGGACGAGCTGCTCGTGGAGCACCGTGGAGGCGTTCTCGCCGACCTGGACGACGTAGGTCCCGCCCGGGACGACCCACCGGGCGAGGGGGAGATCCCAGTACGCGAACGCGCTCCGGTCCAGGCGGAGTTGGACCGTCCGGGTCTCTGCGGGTTCGAGGTGCACCTTGGTGAATGCCGCGAGCGTGCGCTCCGGGCGCCTGACGGGTCCGACTCCTGTTGAGACGTACACCTGCACCACGTACTTGCCGGCCCGAGTTCCTGTGTTGGTGACGTTGACGGCCACCGATGCCCCGGCCGGTCCGTCAACCCCTACCCGCAGCTCGGACACGTCGAAGTCGGTGTAGCTCAGGCCGTGTCCGAACGGGTAGCGGACCGGGGCGCCGACCGTCTCGTAGTAGCGGTACCCGACCATGACGCCCTCGCTGTAGCGGACGTGCTCCTGCTCCCCGGGGAACGACAGATAGGTGGGGGTGTCCTTGAGACGGTGCGGGATGGTCTCCGCGAGCCGGCCGGAGGGATTGGCCGCCCCGAAGAGAAGATCGGCGATTGCTGCGCCACCGCCTTGGCCGAGGAGGAAACCTTCCAGGATCGCGTCGACGTCGTCGTGCCACTCCTCGAGCGAGACGACCCCTCCGTTCGCAAGCACGACCACGGTCCGCGGGGCTACCGCTGCGACCGCTCTGATGAGCTGCACCTGCGCGGGCGGGAGTTCGAGACGTTCGCGATCGAGGCCCTCGGTCTCCTCGGTCTCCGGGTTGCCCGCGAAGACGACGACCGCCCCGGCCTCCGCCGCGGCGCGCACCGCCGCCTCGCGCAGCGCATCTCCGTCCTCCTCCCGGGTGTCGAAACCTCGGGCGTACGTGAGGGCGGTTCCCCGCGCGGCGGCGTGAGCTTCGATGCACTCCAGCGGGACGTCGACACACGTCGCGTTGACGTGTGAGCTGCCACCGCCCTGGTATCGCGGTGTGATCGCGAACTCCCCGACCACGAGAACGGACGCCGGTCGGTTGAGCGGGAGTGTGCCGTGCGCGTTCTTCAGGAGGATCGCACATTCGGTCGCGAGTTCGCGGGCCAGTTCGTGGTGCGCGTCCAGATCCGGAGCGGCCGGCCGACGGCTGTCGGCGTCGATGAGAGCGAGCACGCGTTCCGCCGCTCGATCCACCGCCGATTCCTCGACACGACCGTCCCGCACGGCTTCGACGAGGGCCTGCGTCGAGTAGTGACCGGGTCCGGGCATGGACAGGTCCAGACCGGCGTCGAGCGCCGCGGGACGTGCGCGCACGGCGCCCCAGTCGGAGATCACCGCGCCGGTGTACCCCCACTCATTTCGGAGGACCTGTGTGAGCAGCCAATGGTTCTCCGACGCGTGAATGCCGTTGACCTTGTTGTAGGAGCACATGACCGTGGCCGGCTGGGCCTCGGTGACGACGCGCTCGAAGGCCGACAGATGGATCTCGCGCAGCGTGCGTTCGTCGACGTCCGCGCTGATGACCATGCGCTCAGTCTCCTGGTCGTTGGCCGCGAAGTGCTTCAGCGATGCCCCGACACCGCCCGCCTGGAGGGCCCTCACGTAGGCGGTGGCCAATACCCCGGACAGCAGTGGATCCTCCGAGTAGTACTCGAAGTTACGACCGCCGAGGGGCGATCGTTTGATGTTCACGCCGGGCCCGAGCAGGACATCCACTCCCAGTGCCCGTGCTTCCTCCGCGAGGGCGGCGCCCACCTTCGACGCCACCTCCTCGCTCCAGCTGGAACCCACCGCGACAGCGGGCGGGAAGCACGTCGCCGGTTCACTGTGATGGAGCCCCAGATGATCGGTGCCGTGCTTCTGACGTCGGACACCGTGCGGACCGTCGGCGAGCACGATCGCGCCGATGCCTGCCTCGGGAACGGCCACGGTGGACCAGAAGCCGCCGCCGGTCAGCAACGATGCCTTCTGTTCGAGCGACAGGGCCTGCAGGCCGACTTGCGCCATGGGATTTCCTTCTGTGCCGGACCGGGCGCGGGCCGCGGTGAGGGGCGGTGGACGAGCTGTCGCGACGGATGCGCGGCGCCGCGCGCTCGTGCGGACAGGCGAACGGATCTGGCTCGCAGGACGACCGTGTCGCCTGAGAGGCCGATGGCGCCGACCGAGATTGGCCTGGGTGCGGGGAGACCGTGGAGGGCCGGGCCCAGGGGGCCGGACCCATAGAGCGTGGTCAGGTGGTCGCCGCTTGGCCGACCTCGGCTTCGTCGAGCCGCTTGACCTTTGGTATCAACAGAATGAGGAGACCGCCCAGTGCGACACAGCCGGCCTCCAGCCAGAACGCGTGGGAGAAGCCGGAGTCGCCGTAGAACTGGGTGCCCTGAGCGACTGTGCCGCCCTTGGCCATGACCACGAAGGTGAGCTGGAGGACGATCGCCTGGACGACGCCCTGCACCATGCTCTGAGCCCCGTTGGCCAGCGCCTGTTCCTCTGGCGGAACCGCCTCGATGATCATGATGGGCACTATGGAGGCAGTCATGCCTGTGCCTACTCCGGCCACGAGACCCATGATGATGATCTCGGACGCCGAGTGGTGCAGATGGGAGCCGAGAGCGAAACCTCCGGCGGCGAAGACCGCAGCAGTGCCCAGCAGGATGCGAGCGTCGACCCGGCGGGCCAGCACCCCGGTCACGACCGCCACCACGATGATCAGAACGCTCATGGGGCTGGTCACCACCGCGTTCTTGGTCGCCGACCAGCCCAGGCCCGCGGACATTCCGGGGATGTTCGGCATGAGGGCGAGCAGCTGCATGACCGTGCCCACCGAGTAGACCCCTGCCGCGACCACCGCCGTGGCCAGCAGGACCGTCCAGACTCTGCGCCGCTTGAGCATCGGGAGCGGGAACAGTGGGTTGGCGACCCGGCTCTCGACGACCACAAACGCGATCACCGCGAGCACGCCCGCACCGAGGTAGGTGAAGAGCTTTGCGCTGGTCCAGCCCCACTCGACGCCCTGCCCGATGGCGTAGACGATGGCGGTGAGGCCACCCCCGAGCAGCAGTCCGCCCCACCAGTCCATTCGGGCACGTTCCTCGCGGACGGGGCTCTCGGGCACGACGGTGATCAGCAGGATCAAGCTGAACACCGTGGCGATCGCCATGAACCACAGAGCGCCACGGAACCCGAAGTCGTCGATGACCCACCCGGACAGGAACGGGCCCCCGAGACCGACCAGGCCGAGGCCGCCTCCCATGAGACCGCTGGCAGGCCCGACCAGGTGGCGGGGGAACACGTCACGCGCGATCGAATAGGAGAGTGCCGCGATCGGTACGTAGAGTCCTGCGATGCCCCGCCCGACGAGCAGCGTCGCGTAGTTCGGCGCGAGGGCGGCAATGACGTCACCGACGAGCCCGAGCACGGAGATGACGATCATCACGCGCCTCTTGCCGTACATTCCGGCGGCCTTCACCACGAAAGGCATGACGAACGTTCCGATCAGGACGCCCAACAGGCCGAACCAGGCGATCTGCGTGGTGTGGAAGTGGACCGCGATCGCGGCCTGCGCGTTGCCGGCCAGCAGGCTCACGATCGGGAGGATCTGCGCGGTCCACACCAGGGCGAGCAGGATGAGTGAGTGCCGGACACCGAATCGGACCTTGGGGTTCGGCTCCGAGGTGTCATCGGTGACGGCTTGCTTCTGTGACATTTGCGGCCCTTCGATCAGGTGGTGCGGGAACCTGCGGGGTCCTCCGGAATCGGCGTGCGTACTGGCTGTGCATGGCGTGGCAGGCTCGCGGGGTCGGGGCGCTGCCGCGCTCGGGCAGCTCAGCGAGGGGGGCCGATGTCCAGGCGGCCTCCGCATACGGGGACAGAGCGGATATGCGGAAGCGCCCCAGCAGAGCGGGGACTTCGTGGGCGGTGCCGAAGGACGCCCGCAGCCCGACCGGCGCGCTTCGAGTGGTGGCGGGTCGGCGGGCGCGTCCGCCGGCTGTCACGTGACCGTTGAATCCCGGTGGAGGTCCGGTCGGATGTCGGCACCTCGACGGTGAGGGTCGGGCGAAGATCTCGCGCGGTACCCGGACACCGAGCCGCCCTCCAGGACCCAGCGGTGGTGGGCTGGGCTGAAGAACGACAGGTCCCGGGCACACCGTTCCACCTCTAACGGGTGCGAACTGCCCGGGTCGGTTTCGATCTGGTGGCTGCGTCGAGCTCGCGAACAGGGCGGTCGATGCGTAGGTCGACGTCGCCGGCGTACACCTGCACCACTTCCCCACCGGTCCTCGGACCGGAGCCGGGAGCCTTGCACGGCAGCCTCACCGCAACGTTCTCGCCCTCCTCGGCGCCCGTGGTCCGCAGGGGCAGGTCACAACGCCTCTCGGCAGCCGAGCCCTGCACCCGGACGCCATGCGGCCCGTCGGCAACCATCGCCCAGGAAAGCCCCAGGCGTTCGGCGCTCGACGCCCCCCATGCCGCTTGCCCCGCCGGCAGGGCGGCCTTCGCCTGCGAGGACAAAACCGTGAGTACCGCCTGTATGCCCATCGTGTTATCCGCGGCCGGGCGATGGGCCCGTGCGTCGCTGAAAGCGGAGATCGCCATGTTTGGCTCCCGACACATCGTCGTAGTTCAGGTACCGCGCGGCGCCAGGCCAGCGTCCGTTGACGCGCGTCAAAACCTAATCAGAGCCTCTTAACGCGCGTCAATAGGCGTGCAAACTGTAGGTGTCACGCGTCAATGGCGATACAGTGAATGGTCTACGAGGAGAACGGAGGCAACGGTGATCGCTACCAGTCAGGACGTCGCCGACAGGGCCGGCGTCTCGCGATCCACCGTCAGCCAGATCCTGAACGGCCGAGGAGAGCACTTCGCGGCCGAGACCCGGGCACGAGTGCGTCAAGCCGTCACCGACCTCGGTTACGAGCCCTCCACCGCGGGGCGCGCGCTGGCCAAAGGGTCGAGTGACATCGTCATCGCGCTCATCCCCGACACAACCTTCGGCGGAAACCTGCAGGACATCTACGGCGCCCTGACCGACGAGTTGTCCAGGCGCGGACTCGCCCTGGTCCTACGACTCTCGACACACACCGCGGCCTCGCTGGACCGTCTTGTCATCGGAATGAAACCGCGGGCGATCCTGTCCCTCACACCGTTCTCCGACGACGACAGACAGCTCCTCGGGCGTCGGGGCGTCGAGGCGATCGACCCGGAGAGTGCGTCACATCCCGACGTCAACTCCGAGATCGGCAAGCTGCAGGCGCGCCACCTGATCGACCGAGGCTATCGGCGCCTCGCCTACGCTCACTTGCACGATGCGCGCAGCGACCCCTTCGGCGGCCCTCGCGAACGCGAGTTCGCGGACGAGTGCCGCGCGAGCGGCGTCGACGACCCGCAGGTGCTCACCCTCGGAATCAACGCCGAGGACGCTGTGACCGCACTCGACCAGCTCGGCGTGCCGGGCTTCGCTGTCGGCTGCTACAACGACGACGTGGCGACCGCTCTGCTGCACGCCGCATCGCTCCGAGGGTGGCGAGTGCCGGAAGAACTGGCGCTGATCGGCATGGACCACACTCCCCTCTCCCGACTCACCACTCCCCCGCTGACCACGGTGGAGTACGACACCACCCTGGTGACAGAGGCGACCGTCCAATCGATCCTCTCCCGCCTGGACAAGAAGGGCTCCAGTGCCCCGCGCACCGAGGTGCGTCTCCGGGTAATCGCAGGCGGGACCAGCTGATCGCTCCGTAGGGCACCATCGCTCCCGAGGAAAGCGATGACGACGGTGGTGGTCGAGTGGCTCGCGGTAAGTAACGGAGCCGGCGAAGCCGCAAGGGGCCGTCGAACGACAGGCGGTGCCATCGAGACCACGACGGGCCGGTCCGCGTACGGCCCCAAGGGCATGCCGGATGCGGCATTGATGAGGATGCGGGCGGCCACAGGACACGGGTGTGCGCGGTCGGCTTCGGGCAGCCGTGAGGTCAGGCCGTCAACACGCTGGGCAACGGCGGCACGGAAGGCGGCCTCGGTCTGTCGGCCGTGGTCGGTCAGCTCGACGCGAAACGCACGGCGGTCGCCTGCGACGGGGACCCGGCGTACCAGGCCACCCTTTCCGCCCCACTGCGCACCGCCTCCCGACTGCAGCGATTCTCCCGGAGCTCACCGCCGCAGCCCGAACGCCTTGAGGGACTCCGACTCCACCCGCCGTTCAGCCGCAGCCACAGCCCCTCACCACCGAAGGGGCCAAACAGCGGGCGGCCCGATCACCCCGGGCACCCACGTCTTCCCCTGCAACCCCGCATCCATGCCCGAAGACCTGAGCCGCGCCTTCCACCGCCTGGGCTTCCCCAGGCCCAGTCAGACGGCGGCCCAGCCGTCGTCGACGGGGAGGATGGCGCCGTTGATGAAAGAGGCGGCGTCGGAGGCCAGGAAGACAATCGCGGCGGCCTGTTCCTCCGCCGAACCCAGCCGTCCGATGCCGACGCCGATCAACGGGCCGATGACGCTGGGGCCGTGGGCTTCCTGACCGGCGTCCACACGGATGTTGGTCGCGGTGGGGCCGGGGGCTACGGCGTTGGCGCGGATGCCCTGTCCCCGGTACATGACGGCCAGGTTCTTCACCAGGCCGACGATGCCGTGCTTGGAGGCGGTGTAGGCGGCGCCCGCAGCGCTTCCGCGTAGGCCGGCCTCGGACGCGGTGAACACGATCGAGCCGCGTCCGGCGGCGAGCATGTGCGGCAGCACCGCGCGCGTCAGCAGGAACGGCGCAGTGAGATTGATGCGGATGACCCGCTCCCACTCGGCGTCGTCGGTCTCGCCGAGCGCGGACATACGGTCCATGATCCCGGCGTTGTTCACCAGGACGTCCACCCGGCCGAAGTCACCGACGGCCCGCCCGACGACTTCGGCCACCACCTGCCGGTCACTCAGGTCGCCGACGACCGCGACAGCGGCTCCGCCTGCTGCGCTGATCTCCTCGACCACCTCCTCGGCGCCCGCCCGGTCCAGGTCCGCGACCAGAACCTTCGCACCTTCGTGTGCAAACATCAGGGCCGTGGTCCTGCCGATGCCGGACGCGGCGCCGGTGACGACTACACCGCGGCCTTCAAAATCCTTGTTGGTCATGTGCTTCACCTTTCTCAGTGAGGCTGCGCCATGCTCGTTTCCGCAGTTCAGTGGGGCTGGTGTGATGCGCCGGTGAGGTCCTCACGCTGACAGGTGGCCTGATCGTTAGCACGAGATCGTCTGGCGTGGGCGTTCTCGCGGGTTCTGGCGTGAGGTTCGGGGGCTGTTGCGTAGGTTCCGCGTCGGGAGGAATGTTCATGACGGACGTACTGACGTGGACGATCGAGCGGCGGCTTGAGCTGGCGAAACGTGCCGAACTGCTGCGCAAGGAGCTGGGCGAACTCGAGCTGGAGGTGGCCCGGCTGGAGGCCGCCGAGGTGGTGTTCGGGCAATGGTCCGAGGCCACCGACGGTGGACGGCGACCGCCAGGCATCGTGTCGCCGGAGCCGGAGCCGGAGCCGGAGCCGGAGCCGGAGCCGGTTGCTGTGACGGTGGGCCCGGGTGCGGGCGGGATGCGGGTGGTGCCCGATCGCGTCGAGGGGATGGGGCTTCAGGCCCTGACCTCGGAGTACCGCCGGATCATGGAGATCGTGGCCGGGGCGGACGGTCCGGTGATGGCCAGAATGTCGCCCTCACGCTGGGCCGGGAGACGACCCCGGCGAAGATCGAGCCGGTCCGGGGCCAGCTGCGCAAACTCTCCGACCGGGGCTGGCTCGTCCGCACCGCATCGGGCCGCTACCGACCACGCTGACCAGCGGTGTTGACGGCCGGACGGGCCGATTCCGGCCGTAACGCGAGGGCCCCCGGCGGGAGTTGGTA
>NZ_JAVFVX010000177.1:0-10268 GCF_033441795.1 Streptomyces sp. ADMS
CGCGGAGGTCGTGGGGGATGTGGAGGACGTACTCCCAGGGTTCGTTCGCGGCGGGTGCGGCTTCTTCGTTTTCGGGCATGCGTGAACTCCGTTGGTGGGTGGCTAGTTGGGGAGAGACTGGCGGGTGCCGGGCGGTGGCAGTGCCGCAGCCGTCGTGGCAGGACGGGGCGGTGCGCTTCCGGAGGCCCCGGGCTCCGCAGTGTGGGCGGCGCGTCACTGACAGTAGGTCTGAAAATTGCGACCACGCAAGTCGTTCACGTAATCTGACGCCCGAACGGGGCACCCCCGACGGAGATTTGAGCCAGGGAGCTGTACATGGCGACACGGCGACACCCCACGGCACGGCAGGTTCGCCTGGGCGCCGAGCTGCGCAAACTTCGGGATGCCGCAGGGTTGAAGGCCACAGAGGCGGCAACCCTGCTCGGGGTGAGCTCGACTCAGATGAGTCAGATCGAGGCCGGCGTCGCAGGTGTCAGCGAGGAACGTGTTCGTCGGCTCGCAGCCAATTACGCCTGTCCGGACTCCGAGTTGATCGACGCGTTGGTGGCCATGACCACGGACCGGCACCGAGGCTGGTGGGAGGAGTTCCGGGGTGTTCTCCCGACTGCCTACCTGGACCTCTCCGAACTGGACCACCACGCGACGTTCCGCCACGACGTGGCGGTCATCCATGTGCCCGGGCTCTTCCAGACGGAAGCCTATGCGCACGCCCTCTTCTCCTACATGAACCCGGAGTTCCCCGAAGGCGAGTTGAAGCACCGGGTGAATCACAGGATGAAGCGCAAGGTCATCATCGAGGGCCCCAATCCCATTCGCTACGAGACCGTGATCCACGAAGCGGCGCTCCGCATCAGGGTGGCAGGCCGGGCCGCTTCCCAGGCCCAACTGGGCCGCATTCTGGAGCTGTCCGAGGAGAGCCACGTGACCGTGCGGGTGATCCCGTTCGGCCTGGACGACTTCGCGGGAGCCGGAAGCACGATGGTGTACCTGGGCGGAGCGGTGCCCTGCCTGGACACCGTCGTACGTGATGCCCCGCATGGCACGGTCTTCATCGACTCCCAAGCCCAACTGGAGCACTTTCGGAAGCTCTTCCGTAGGGTGAAGGCGGCATCGCTCACCCCCGAGCAGTCACGTGATCTCATCCACCGGATGGCCAAAGAAGTGTGAGGAACCGTCATGATCACCCCCACCAGTTGGCGGAAGTCGTCCTTCTCCGGTGGCGGTGAGGGCAACGACTGCGTCGAGATAGCCCCTCTCAACGCCCGAGTAGCCATACGTGATTCAAAGGCCCCGGCCGACGTCACACTCACCTTCCGCCTAGGAGCCTTCATAGCGTTTGTCGAGGTACTGAAGGCCGACACTTCGCGCACGGTCATGTGACTGTGGCTCGGCCCGTCACACCTGCATACTGATCCGGACACTCCCCCGGGCGAAGTCGTCGATGGCGTCGAAGGAGGCTTCCAGGAGTGCGGGGTCGTCGTAGTGACCCTTGAGGACCAGGTCGATGTTGTGGGCCGGGTCGTTCAAGGCGTAGGTGACCGAGAGCATCAGCTTGCCATCAGTCGGTCTCGACGATCATCATGCGGAGCTCCAACGGAATGTGGTCATCACGGCGTTCGTCGAAATATTCAAGGTCGACGCTTCACGCACGGCCACCTCACCGCAATCTGCCGATACGGGTATCTCCGGCCCCCGGCCACCGGTCATACCCATCGCAAGGAGCCAGAGATTGCCTCGCACAGCTCACCCAGAGGGCTCTCGATCCCACTCAGCGGAACAGTGAAGGCGAGAAGTAGATACCCGGCCTCCCCTGGCATCTGGACGTAGAGATCCAGTGTCGTTGTCGTGACAACACGAACCGTTTCTCCGGCGGGAAGAGGTACCACGGACACGTCTGCGGCGGTTTCCCTGCGAGCCGAAAGTGCCTCGGCGAGCTCCTGGGGTGGTGAGTTCAGGGCTCCCCGCATCGGCAACACTGAGATCAGCAGCGTGGCAGGGGTGGCCACGCCGACAGCGGATTCGGTACGCAGGAAGAGTTCCAGGGCCCCCTGCGCGACACCGCTCTCCGCGGTGTTGCGCAGGGTTGTCCAGAGTTCCTGCTTGGTTTCCGCGGGCATGGGTCGGCGAGTGGCCTGCTGATCGACGAACACTTTCAGCTGGGAACGCCAGCGGTCGAGCGTGAGGTCGATTCGGAACCAGTCGCGGGGCACGAGGAGTTGGTAGTCCTCGGGTGCTTCCGGGTGTATCGGCTCAGTCACGTGAAGGTCCCAGGAGATTGCCCTGGTCGTCGAAAACGCTCAGGCTCTTGAGGACGCCGGCGAACATGGACGAGAAGACGTCCCAGCCTTCCTGGGACGGCGTCACCATCTCCAGCACGACGACCGTGCCGTTGGGCAGCGGCACGTGCACCTGGATGAACGACGTCCAGAAAGGCTCCTCCCGACCCGACGGTGCGAGAGACGCGTCGATGGCCGCTTGCCGGGCTCCGATGCACGACACTGCTGGGCCGCAGGGCAGGCTGATCTCGGCCACTTCGCCCTGGCCGAGCGCGCTCAAAGCGCCGGCGGTGGCGCGGACCGGGTTGAACCGAGCCTCCTCAGCGACGTCGGTGATGGATACATGCACCGTGGCTGTACAGCGGGTTTCCTCGACCTCGGTAACGACGAAGCCGGAGTACTGCACGCCCCCTTCGACGAAGGCGTCGTAGTTGCCGGCGCACAACGCGGCCCACTGGTACTGCATGTCGGGTGTGCCCTTGGGCATCACCCGCTTCGCCAGCTCGATGAGCTCGTCGGCGAGTTCGTCGGTCGACTCCACATCCATGGGGAGCTCGAAGAACCCCTCCGGCATGATCCAGCGGACGTGGACGGCCTCGCCGTCCACGACAGACGCGACTTCGGTTTCCGACGTGACTGTGCTCATTGGGTCTCTGCCTCACTGGGCAGTTCGAGGTCCTCGGCGTCGGCGTGGAAATTGGCGGCGAAAGGATACGGGCCGTAGTGCGGGTAGAAACCCGGAAGGTCGGCGCCGCCACCGGCGGCGGCATGGGCGAACTTCCGGTAGGCAGCCGCCCGGGCCCGGACCTTCTGACGGGGGCGGTTTCCCCAGTGCCGGGTCAGGGTGATGACGTAGAGAAGGACGATAAGGGCGACCAGACCCCCGGCCGCCGCGTAGTAAAGCGTCTGAGACTTCGAGGACTCCCAGTACTGGACGTAGCCGCCCCAGTAGAGGAATAGTCCGACAAGGGCTAGTGCGGACGGAACACCCAGCTTCATTCCGGTGCTGTGCAGCCTGGCCTCGTCGAGATAGCGGAGGCGAAGCAGCTTCAGTACGGCTTCGTCGTCGAGGAAGTCGAACTGAAGCCGACGGCCCTCTGCCTCGGCCAACTCCCGCGCTGCCGGTACTGAGGCCAGTACCTCGCCCGGAACCATTTTCCTGATGATGCTGCCCCGAGCCCGGTACTCACCGGGGCCGGGCTCGCGGTCTTCGTCCGACATCTGTGACGCTCTCCTTCGTGGCGGATCGGGGTACTACTGGGCCAGGGCGGTGTGGAACGGCGCCGACCGTGGCGTGGGAGCCGGCTGAGGAGACGGGCTAGGGGTCGCCTTCGGCAGGTCACCAGGGTCACCGGTGTCCTTGCCGTTGTGCCCGGAGAAGATCTTCACCATGGCGCTGACGAAACTTCCGGTCTTGACGCCCGCTGTGATCTTCTCTCCCGCGATGGCCGGTCTTCCAGCCGTGACCAGGATTTTGTTCACTGTATTGACGGCAATGCCGTTGAAGAACTTGAAGCCCACGCCTTCGAGAGCCGCACCGCCGCTGAAGCCGATTCCGCGCAGCTTGGACAGCCCCTTGAGCCCCTTGATGGCACGGAACCCCTTCAGGGCACCCAGTCCCGGCATGACCCCCAGCGCGTCGAAGAAGAGCTTGGACGCGCTGAATTTTCCGCCTCGCGCCGTCATGTCATAGACGTGCCCGGCAAGGGCGAGAGCACTCGTGACCACGGCCAGGGTCGCGAAGATCGGTGCCAGCGCCTGGAGGGGAGGAACGAATACGCAGATCACGGCCAGAATGGAAAAAATAGCCGACAGATTGGAGAGCCTGTCCGCCCAGTCCGCCAGGAAATTCATGATTCCGCCGGGGTCGCGGACGCCGTCGTGGTGGACGACGTTCTTGATGTGCTTCGCGGCGGCGCTCGCGGCGTTATCGCGAATGATCTTCGCGCGCCCGATTTCGCTGTGGCAGTCGCGAATGACATCCATCGCGGCCTCACGCTTCTTCTCAAGCCGAGTGCGGTCCGTGACGTCGTCACGGCTCGGAAGCGTGCCTTCGTACTGTTTGAGATCACCGGTGGCGCCCTTGAGATCGGTCTCCGCGTCTCGGTACTTCTGCAGAGCCTTGTCCGCGACCTGCTGTGCTCGGTGGAGTTCACTGGCGTACTCGGAGGATTCGCCGGCTCCGTCGACGACCTTGGTCCCGAGGGCCTTGGCCGCCTCGTCGTAACGCTCGAACGAACGCTTCAACCGCCCTGACGCGCCGTCGGCTATCTCGTGGAACGCACGTCCGGCGTCGCTGTCCCAGCTCTCGACCGACGCGAGTGCCTTGATGTTCCCGGCCTGCTTGTCGATCTCTTCTGCCATGTTGCGCAACTGCTTGCCGAGCCGCGCGACTTCGTAGGGATCGCCGGGTATGGGGTCCCCGTCGTGCAGCGGTTCCCAGTCCCTTGGCCGCGAACTCATTTCTTCCCCTTGGCCTGCTTGCGGGAGTCCCGAAGGGCCTTCGCGAGTTCCCCGTCGACTTTGTCGTACGTATCAGCCGCGGTCTTGGTGTACTTGGCGAGATTCTCGATGTCTTCCATCAGTTTCTTGCGAGTTTTCTTCCAGGTGTCGGAGAACTCGTCGAAGACGTCACGAAGCTTGTCGCTCCCGAGCGCCTTGTCGTAGTCGTCAGCAGGGTTGCCGTTGTCCTTGAACTCGCGATGGATCCTATACAAGGAGTCCGAGCAATCCCTGATGAGGTCGAGGTCAGCTCTGGTTCTGTCGGCCATAAAGGTCCCCCGTTGATATTAGATCTGGCGTGTTGAAATCAGCGGTTGACGGCCTGGATCTCCTGGACAGTGATCGCCTGCTCGCTGCCGAACGTGCCGTCGGGCAGGTCGCCGCCCGCGCCGCCGGTGCCGGTCCAGGTGATGTCCCAGGTGATGGTTGCCCGGAGATTGAACGTGCCGTCGCCCGAGGAGCGGAGGTACCTGAGCCCGCACGGCGGGGTCTGGTTGGACTTGCCCTGGGCGTAGGACTCGCCGATGGAGCCGTCGGCGTTGATGGCGCACTCGCCGGAGGCCGGGTAGGTCGTGGCGTCCGCGGTGCCGGGCTCCAGCTTCAGGGACACCGGCCTGGCGGTGGTCGTGGCCTGGATGTTGAAGCCGGGGGTGTTGAGGGCGGCCGTCGCCTGGACCTCGTCGAAGACGGCCTTGTCGAGCCAGGCCCAAGTCGGCAGGTTCACCTTGGTGTTGGCCGCGGGGGCCAGGGTGACGTTGGTGTCGGGAAGTTGCATGTGCTGGTAGGCGAGGCCGGCGAGTATCTCCGGGCTGATGGCCTGTTCGTACTGTGGCGGCGGGGCTTCGCCGTTGTCGACCCAGAAGGGGAGGTCGCTGCAGGCGGTCCGCTTGAGAACGTCCGGCTCGTTGGGGTTCTCGACGCCGGCCCAGAACATCCCCTTGCCGTCCTTGTCGACGTTGTAGTCCTTGTAACCGGGGGTGTCGGTCCAGCCGTAGTCGTCCTCGTAGTGGCGCTGCACCTCGCCGATCGCCGACCCCGCGGTGCCTCCCATGCCGGGCGTGTTCAACGAGTCCTCGATGCTCTTGGACATCTCCGCCTTGAAGTCCTTGGCGCTGAGGTAGGGGGCGTACCAGCAGGCGGGGGGCGTCCAGTTGACGTCGGAGGACGTTACGTTGCCGGTGCCGCCGTCTTTGGCTACGGAGCCGGAGTACTGGATCTTGGCGGCGGCGTAGATGCCGGTGCTGTCGCTGCCGCCCGATTGTTCTGTGTCGGAGCCTTGGGTGTTTCCTGGCAGCTCTCCCGCGTAGGCCGGTTCTGCATGGGCGAGGATGCCCAAGGCCAGCGTGAGGGCAGTAGCGCGGGCGCTGAGGGCTGCACGCCGTGACCTGTTCACTGACACTTCGCCGCCTTCGCCTCGACGTACACCTTGGACGCCTGCCACAGACTGTCTCCAGTGGGGAACTTGACCATGATGATCTTGAAGTAGTCGAAGTCCGTGATGCTGGGCGTGCCCTTCAGGACCTTTCCGGTCTTGACCTCTTTGGAGTAGAACTTGCTCGAGTCCACACAGAACGCGACCTCCACCGAGTTGCCGTTCGACGCGGACCGGGTGGTGGCCTGGTAGTGGCGCCGGATGCCGGTTGCCGTCCAGCCGCCTTCGAGCCTTACGTCGATCTGTGTCTTCGCGTACTTCAGCCCATTGCCGGTGGCGTAGGTGGTCACGGCCGCGTCCTTGGTGGTGCGCTTGTCGACGCCGCGGTAGATGGCGCGGAGGAAGTTGGCGGCGTCGTCCATCGCGGCCGCTTCGTTCTTGTTCGCTGGCTCGGTCCAGTCGAAGACCAGATTCATGTCCTTGGGCAGGGAGACGTCCACGCCGTCCGGCTTGGCCTCCGCCGCTGCCGCCGAGGGTTCCGCCGACTTCGTCGGTGTTGCCGTGCTCTGTTCGGCGCCGGCGATCTTGTCGTTGTCGCTGGACTTGTCGTCTCCGCTGCCGCAGGCCGTCAGCAGGAGGGCTGCGGTAGCGGTGAGCGTGGCAGCAACGGGCAAAGAGCGGCGCTTCAAGGTGGGCTCCCCGTGAGATGTCGATACAGCTGAGAGCTCTGACGGTATCTGGGGCGCCTGGGGTCCTGCCAGGCTGGACTGCCTTCACAGCGGGGGTCTTTGTGAATCTATTGGTGCAAATTCGATGAGCCCTGTGTCCTGATCGTGTCCGCCTGGAGATGCACTTGGCCCTGGACGATAGGCAGCGTCCGGGGCCAAGCTGGTTCGTCCGCCTTCGCGGCAGCTATCGGGGTTGGTGGAGTACCCGGCACCTCAGGCACGCGCAGGCTGGGAATGCCGAGCTCTGTGGAGTGGGCACTGCCGGACGAGGCTGGCGATGGCAGGCCTAACAGGGCGTCTTGGCGAGGGGGCCCCGCTACCTTGAAGCGATCAGCCGCGTGAGAGCCGCCCAGCTGTTCTGGTCTGTGCCTCTGTCTTGAGGCGGCATCGCGGGAGGGCGGGAGCGCCGCAGGTTCAGTCGTGCGGGACTTCCTCGACCACGGTCTCCCGGAAGCGCCACGAGCCCCGGTTGCCCGCCGCCTCCGCGCGCAGGCCCAGCTCCCAGGCGATCCGGGAGGCGCGTTGTTGCGATACGTCGGGGAAGTCCTCGGGGTGCACCTTGATGTAGCCGCGCCGGTCGGCGGGGAACGTACGCAGGGCCTCGCGCAGCTTCTCCTCCTGCTCGTCCTGCGTGGTGTGGTTGCGGGTGACGGCCTTGTACGCCTTCTGCGTCCGGGACGAGGTCTTTCGCTTTGCCTCGTCCCGCTGCTTCGCGGTGTCCGAGCCTCGCCAGGTCATCCAGGCGACGCAGCCGAGAGCGGCGAGGGCGGCTCCTCCTGAGCTGAGCAGCTCGTCGGTGGCGTCCGCCTCGCCCAGTGTCTGGGGTTCGAGCTTGCCTTGTGGGTCCGCGAGGACCGTGAGGACCTGGCCGACCTCGTATTCCTTGAAGCCCGTCACCATCTCGGGGCCCGGGATGCGGGTGCCGTCCTGCCGTTCCAGGACGTAGTGGGAACGGCGGCCCTTGCCTTGGCCCGGATCGAGCCGCTCTTTCGCGACCGTGGCCGTGACCGTCTCGCCCCGCAGCTGAAGGGTCAAGTCGTCGTGGGCCAGGTTGGCGCCATATGCGGCGAACAGGGAGGCGATGACGATGAACAGCGCCGCGCCCGCGCTGGATACTCTGGCCCCCAGCCTCCGTATCGGCACGATCAGCATCACTCCGTGCGCGATCCACAGGGGCGCCATGAGGATCGAGCCGAAGTCGTTCAGCAGATACATCCCTACGATCACGGCGAGCACGTAGCAGCCGATGCCGATCGCCAGCGCGATGGGGTGCCGTGTACGCCTGTCCCGAGTCTCACCCTCCGTATGGGCGCTCATGCTTATTGCTCCGTTCCTCTGGAGGCCGGGCTGCTGTCGGCCTCCGGTTGGCTGTCCCAGTCCGGCTCGTCCGCCGAGACCGACTTCATGATGCCGCTGAGGATTTCCAGGTATTCGGCCCAGTGGTCGATCTGCTCGGTCATGAAGACGAAGAGAACTGATCCCGGGCCGGTTTTCAGCGGCACGCAGAACTGGACCTGCCGGATCGTGGTGGGGATGGGGTTGTCCAGACCGAAGAGTACGCCGGGGATCTGCAGGTCCTGCTCGCGTATGCAGAGGGCGGAAGGACCGTACGGCAGCATGATCAGCGCGACCTCGGCGTCCGGGTGCTGCTCGCGCCACTGGACGGCGGTGCGCTTGGCCGTCCCCTGTCTGTCCTGGTTCTCCGGGCCGGCGTCCGGTCTTTCGACGATCACGCACAGCGTCGCCTGGGACAGCTCGCCGTCGGGCATGCGGAGGAGACAGGCCGACACATGCTCGGCACCTGCCGCGATCATGGTCTGGAGTATGTACTCGCCGGACACGACGAGACTGAACTTCTGCTCCGGCGTGGCTTCGGCGAAGAGCGGGTCCACCGCTTCGGCCATCCGCAGCATGCGTTCCTCGGGGTCCTCGTCGAGGTCGAACTCCGTGAAGCCGGGAGGCAGTTCGAACCAGAGGTCGGGGATTCCGGCAGAGGAGGCCCCGGTGGAGGAAGGTCCGGTCGTGGCCGGTGCGGTGGTCGCCACCGCGTCCGTGGGTGTCATCAGCCCGTCAGCTCCCAGGCGCCCAGGCCGATGGCGCTGCCGATGGCGACGACTCCGCCGAACTTGCCGCCACTGCTGCCCGTGGCGATGTTGGCCACGCCGGTGCCCCAGGTGGCGGCATCGTACTTACCGGTGCTGGTGCCCAGGGCGTTGATCGCGGTTGGCGCGGTCCAGGCGAGGCTGGTGGCGGCCTGGATGCCTTCCGTGGCGGTCAGGGCGGCACCGCGCGAGACTCCCAGCTTCGCGGCGGCGGCCATCACGGGTTTGTCGATTACCCTGGCGACCGGGTCCGCCTCCTTCGCCAGTCTCTTCGTGACGGCAGCAGTCGTCTTGATGCCCACCTTGCTGCCCTTGGCTACGCCCCCAGCCGCTCGTGCTGCCTTGTATCCGGCTCTGACTCCCCCAACGCCGGGCACCATGCCGAGCGCGTCACCGCCCAGGGTGAGCCAGTTGCCGATGTTCTGGCCGTTGTTGCCTGTGGGTGGGAAGAGGCCGTCCACGCCGTAAGCCGCCGCGTGTGCGACGAACGCGAGGGCGCTCAGTCCGACCGCCAGCGGAGCGAGAACGGGGCAGAAGATGGCGATGACGCCGACGACGGAGGCTACGACGGTGATCCAGTCCGCGTGGCTCTTGATCCAGTCGCCGATGTCGGAGAGCAGGTCGCCCACCTGGCCAGGCAGGTCCGCCAGCGCCTTACCGAGATCCTTGAGGGCATCCCCGAGCTTGTCCCACATGCCGGGCTCGTTCGGGGCGATGTCCATCGCCTTCTTCAGGCGATCGGCGATCTCCTTGCCGTACTCCCGGTAGTTCTTGGCCATCCGGCGACCCCGGCGGCGGAGCTCGTCCAGCTCGAGTTCCTTGGTGTTCACGGCCCGGTTGGCGTCCTTGACCATGCCCTCGTGGTCCTCGGAGTCCTTCGTGCCGTCGTCGGAGTCCTTGAGCTTGTTCGCATTCTCGTGCGCCTTGCCCAACTGCTCGTCGGCCGCGGCCGCCTGGGCCTCCAGCCGCACGGCGTCCGCCTGCCTGTTCTCCATGTGCTCCGCCCAGTCCTCCAGGGCTGTGGCCGCGTCGCAGAACGAGTCGCGGGCCTCGTCCATGCGCGGGCGGAACTCGTCGTCGAACGTCTCCCTGAAGGCTTCCGCCGCCTCGCCCTTCCAGTCGCCGGCACCAGTGCCGTGCAGAACCTGGCAGATCTCGACGAGTGCCTTCGCCGTCCTGCGTGGCCCCGTGAACTCCTCCCCCCTTCCACCCTTCCCGTCGAACGCCCATGCGCAGTAAGTTCGCGTGTGCGTACGACTGTTGTTGATGGTGTTGGCGTGACGGGGGT
>NZ_JAVFVX010000178.1:0-10249 GCF_033441795.1 Streptomyces sp. ADMS
AGCGCTTCGTTCACACCGAAGAGGTCACTGGTTCGAACCCAGTATCGCCCACCGGATCGAGTGCGGCCCGTGTCCACGGAAATGTGGACACGGGCCGCACTCGTCGTACGGCCTCACCTGTCGACGCCGGTCGTCCCGCGTGTGCGACGGTTCTTCCCGGCTCCGCCCCGCGTACCCTCGCGGCCTTCCTGTGCCCTCGCCTGGGTCCCCCGCGGGGGCATCCTGAACCTCCCGGCAGGTGCCCTCCCGTTCCCGTCGATCCCGATGGCACCACTCGCGAGCGCTCGCGCCGTGCAGCGTCAACTTCCCATCCGGTAGGCGCATTTCGGCCCCGTCTCAAATAAATACCGGCGGCCTGTCGGTGTTCGACCGGCCGACCCCAGGCGCCTCACCTGCGACGTCAACCTCCTTGCCGGGCGCCCGGGTCGGCTCGTGCGCCACCCCCGCCCGGCGCGCTCACAGAAAATTCCTGTCCGAATCATTGACGCACTCCGAGCCCCTCCGTAACTTGTGCCAGCAAGCGCTTACTTGAAACGATTCATGCAGGCGCCAACGACGTCGCGGGGAGGGCCTGACTGTGCCTAAGAACGGGAATGTTGAGAGGCGAACGATCCTTAAGGCGGCCGGAGCCTCGGCGGCCGTGCTGGGGCTGGCGGCAACGACCGGATGCAGTGGTGACAGCGGTTCCGGGGACGGGACGGTGACGATCCGTTACGCCTGGTGGGGTGGCGAACCGCGCACCATCGCCATCAAGGAGACGATCGCGCTCTTCGAGAAGAAGTACCCGAAGATTAAGATCAAGCCCGAATTCACTGACTACGCGGCGTTCTGGGAGAAGTTCCAGACCCAGGCCTCCGGCGGTAATCCGCCGGACGTTTTCCAGAATGCGGTCGGCTTTCTGCGCAAGTACGACAAGCGTGGCGTTCTGATGGATCTCAAGGCGCAGGCGGACGCCGGGAATCTGGACCTGGAGAACTTCCGAAACGGCGTTCTGGCGAACGGTCAGGTCGACGGCAAGCAGATCGGTATTCCCGTCGGCGCCAACACCATGGCGCTCGTCATCGACCTCAAGGCCTTCGAGAAGGCGGGCGTGGAGGCGAAGTTCGGCTGGACCTGGGACGAGTACTTCAACGCGCTGCAGACGATCCAGGACAAGCTGAAGATCGCCGGTGACACCGGCTACTTCACCATCATGTACCTCTACGACCTGTACCTGCGTCAGAACGGCAAGGCCTTCTTCACCGACACCGATCTCGGCTTCACCGAGGACGATCTGACGCAGTGGTGGGAGGACGGCTACAAGCGCGTGAAGTCCGGGCTCGTCGCCGACCCCAAGAAGATCGAGCAGGTCATGCCCAAGTCCGGTCTGTCGGCGGGGCTGGCCGCGTCCGAATTCACCTGGGACAACTTCTCCATCCGTTACGAGGGTGAGGGAGAGTCCGACTACGGGCTCGCGCCGATCCCCACGACGGACGGCAAGGACACCGGCCAGTACCTCGGTTCGCTGATGATGAGTGCCTTCTCCGGGACCAAGCACCCCAAGGAAGTCGCCCAGTTCATCAGCTTCATGGTCCACGACCCCGAGGTCGGCAAGATCATGGGCTACGACCGCGGCATCCTCGCCACCACCGAGCAGTACGACGCGTTCAAGCCCACCGACCCCAACAACAAGGGCGTCGCGGCCTACGAGGACGAGGTCGCCAAGGCCGGCGTGCTCGGGAAGATCACCCCGCACCCGTCCGGCGCGGACGTCATCGAGTCGGCCTTCCTGCGTATCGGCGGTGAGATCGCCCAGGGCAAGACCAAGCCGGCCGACGGCGCGAAGGCGCTGTTCAGCGAGGCCAAGGCCGCGTTCGCGGGCTGAGGGGACGTACCACCATGACGCTCGTCAAGGAAGCGCCCGTGCGCCCGGCGAAGAAGCGGTCCGCCGCTCCTGCCGCCGGGCCGCGCGGGCGGCGCCGCGAGAACATCGCCGGCTATCTCTTCATGTCACCGTGGATCGCGGGGTTCCTGCTGCTCACGGCGGGACCGATGATCGCGTCGCTGTATTACGCGTTCACCAGCTACAACCTGTTCACACCGCCCCAGTGGGTGGGGCTGGACAACTTCACGACGATGTTCCAGGACCCGCGCTGGCAGAAGTCGGTCGAGGTCACCCTCAAGTACGTCGTCGTGGCCACACCGCTGAAGCTGCTCCTCGCGCTCGGAGTGGCCCTGCTGCTCGCGCAGAAGCGGCGCGGGCAGGCCATGTACCGGGCCGCGTTCTACATGCCGTCGCTCATCGGCGCCAGCGTCTCCGTGGGCTTCGTGTGGCGGGCGCTGTTCTCCGACGACGCCGTCGTGGACCGTACGCAGAAGGTCTTCGGGCTCGATGTCGGCGGCTGGATCGGCAACCCGGACTATGTCCTGTACGCACTGGTGGCCCTGAGCATCTGGCAGTTCGGCGCACCGATGGTCATCTTCCTGGCCGGCCTCAAGCAGGTGCCGCAGGAACTGTACGAGGCCGCCGAGGTGGACGGAGCCGGCCCCTTCCGGCGGTTCTGGAACATCACGCTGCCGATGATCTCGCCGGTGCTCTTCTTCAACGTGCTGCTGGAGTCCATCCACGCGTTCCAGGTGTTCGGCTCGGCGTACGTCGTCTCCGACACCCGGTGCGGGCCGGCCGACGCCACCCTCGTCTACACCTGCTACCTCTACCAGAAGGGCTTCAAGGAGGCCCAGATGGGCTTCGCCTCCGCGATGGCCTGGACGCTGGTGATCGCGGTGGCGCTCGTCACGGCGGTCCTGTTCTGGTCGCAGAAGAAGTGGGTGCACTACGAGGAGGCCGCCAAGTGACCACTGCCACCAGCCCTGTTGAGCACGCCACGAACGAGCGGCGGCGCATCGGCTCCCTCGCCTGGCACATGGGCGCGCTTCTCGTGCTCGCGGTCGTCCTCTACCCGGTGATCTGGGTGCTCGGCGCCTCGTTCAAGCCGAGCAAGGACATCATCGCCAGCCTCGACCTGCTGCCCACGAAACCGGTCTGGGCGAACTTCTCCGGGCTCGCCGACGGCATCTCCGGCATCTCCATCACCAGCTTCTTCAGCAACTCGCTGATGTACGCGGCCCTGGCCGTGGTCGGTGTGGTGATCTCCAGCTCGCTGACGGCGTACGCCTTCGCCAAGATCCGGTTCGCCGGGCGGAACATGCTTTTCACGCTGATGATCGGCACGCTGCTGCTGCCGTACCACGTGCTGCTCATCCCGCAGTACGTCCTGTTCCGCAACCTCGGCTACATCGACACGCTCGTGCCGCTCGTCGCGGGCAAGTTCCTCGCCACGGAGGCGTTCTTCGTCTTCCTGATGGTGCAGTTCATGCGCGGGCTGCCGCGCGAGCTGGACGAGGCCGCCAAACTCGACGGCTGCGGGCACCTGAGGACCTACTGGTCCATCGTGCTCCCGCTGAGCCGCCCGGCCATCATCACCAGCGCCATCTTCACCTTCATCAACGCGTGGAACGACTTCATGGGGCCGTTGATCTACCTCAACACCCCCTCCAAGTACACCGTCTCGCTCGGCCTGATGATGTTCCGCGACCAGGAGGGCGTCTCCAACTACGGCAGCATGATCGCCATGTCGCTGGTGGCGCTGGTGCCGGTCGTCGCCTTCTTCATGGCCTTCCAGCGCTACCTCATCGACGGTATGGCGACCTCCGGACTGAAGGGGTGAGGCGGTCACCATGGCCCAAGCACGCGTGAAGGCCCGCGCCCCGCGCAGGGAGTCCGTGTTCGGCGAGCGCTTCGCGGTCTTCGCCGAGTGTCTGCTCACCGGCGTGTGGATCGCCGTGGCCTGTCTCGGGATCGTCACCTACCCCGCGGCCTTCGCGGCCGGCGCCCGGCACCTGCGACGTCGTACGACCCACGAGGCCGGCGGCTGGCGGGAGTTCGTCGCGGACTTCCGGGCGGCCGTGCGCGGCGGGTGGATCGTCGGGCTCGCCGGCTGGGCGGCGGCCGCCGCGGTCTGGGTGGACGTCCTGGCGGCGCGGGCCGGGATTCCCGGCGGGCCGTTCGTCGGGGCCGTCGGCATCTTCGCGCTGATCGGACTCGCCGTGGCCCTGCTGCGGGCGGCGGCCGTCTGGACGCCGGGCGCCCCCTGGCGGGCCCTGCTCGCGGGTGCCGGGCGCCGGACCGTGCGCGATCCCGCCGGGTCCTTCCTGATCGTCTGCGGGCTGGCCGTCGTGGCTCTGTCCGCAGGGTTCCTTCCGCCGCTGGCGGTTCCCGTCCTCGGGGCCGTCGCGGCGGCGGCCGTCGCCGTGGAGGAGCGGTACCGGCACCGCTGACGGGCGGTGCCCTTGCACCAGGTCGGCGCCCCGGGCGCCGTACCTCTCTCTGTCATGCCCTGACTACCCCTGCACCCGCATGGAAAGGAAAGGCTGGTCTCCCATGTCTCCCATCCCCCGCAGGTCCCTTCTCAAGGCCGCAGCAGTCGCCGGAGCCGCCGCCCAGTTCAGCTGGGCGCTCGGCTCGAACGCCCAGGCGGCGCCCGGAGCCGAGGCCGCCGACGCGGACCCGGTGACCCTGGACTGGCTGGAGGACGGCGGCCTCGGCGCCGCCCCCGGTTCCACGGTCGGCGTGCCCTGGCCCAGGGGCACGTACGACGCGAGCCAGACCTTCGCGCTCACGGACGCCGACGGCAAGGCCGTACCCGTGCAGTCCTGGCCGCTCGCCTACTGGCCCGACGGATCCCTCAAGTGGACCGCGCACGCCGTGAGTTCGGGCGGCGCCGGGAAGCTGACGCTCGCCGCCGGGGCGCCCGAGGCCCCCGCCGCGAAGGTCACCGTCGACAAACGCGGCGGGACCATCGACATATCGACCGGAGTCATCACCGCCCGCATCGGCAAGTCCGGTTCCACGCTGGTGAAGTCGGTGACCCGCGGCTCCACAGAGATCGCGAAGAACGGGCGGCTCGTCCTCATCCGCCAGCCCGAGATCGAGGACGAGGACCAGGGCACCACCAAGTTCGAGCGCTTCGAGAGCGCCATCAGCGAGGTCGAGGTCGAACAGGACGGCCCGGTGAGGGCAGTTGTCCGCATCGACGGCAAGCACCGCAAGGGCAGCCGCAGTTGGCTTCCCTTCTCCGTCCGCCTGTACTTCTACGCCGGTGCCGACTCGTTCCGTATGGTCCACACCATCACGTACGACGGCACCCAGGAGCCCGGCAAGGCCAGCGGCGACTTCATCCGCGGCCTCGGGGTCCGCTTCACCGTGCCGATGCGGGACGCCTCGTACGACCGTCACATCCGGATCGGCGGCGACGGCACCGGTCTGCTGCGCGAGGCCGTCAAGGGCATCACGGGGCAGCGGCGCGATCCCGGAGCGGCCGTCCAGGCGGCCCAGTTCGCGGGGGAGAAGCTGCCCGACCCCTCGACCTGGGACCAGCGCGTCACCACCCGCCTCCAGTACATCCCCGAGTGGGGCGACTACACCCTCTCCCAGCTCTCCGCCGACGGTTTCGGTCTCCGCAAACGCACGAAGAAGGGACACGGCTGGATCGGCGCCGGCGGCGGCAAGCGGGCCTCCGGGTTCGGTTACGTCGGTGGGGCCGGCGGCGGATTCTCCTTCGGGCTGAGGGACTTCTGGGAGAAGCACCCCGCCCAGCTCGACATCCGCGACGCCCACACCGACGAGGCCGAGGTCACCCTCTGGCTCTGGTCGCCCGAGGCCCAGCCCATGGACCTGCGCTTCTACCACGACGGCATGGGCCAGGACACGCACGCGAAGCAGCTCGAAGGCCTCAACATCACCTACGAGGACTACGAACCCGGGTTCGGCACCCCGTACGGCATCGCCCGCACCTCCGAACTCCTCTTCTGGGCCAACGAGTCGACCCCGACCGCCGAGAAACTCGCCGAACAGGTCGAAGCCGTACGGGTGCTGCCGCAGCTCGCCGCCCCGCCCAAGCAGCTCATCAAGGCCCAGGTCTTCGGTCCGGGGCTGTACTCCGAGCCCGACCGGTCCACCCCCGCCAAGGCCAAGATCGAGGACCACCTCGACTTCCTCTTCACCTACTACAAGGACCAGGTGGAGCAGCGCCGCTGGTACGGCTTCTGGGACTACGGCGACATCATGCACACCTACGACACCTTCAGGCACCAGTGGCGGTACGACATCGGCGGCTACGCCTGGGACAACTCCGAGCTGTCGCCGGACCTCTGGCTCTGGTTCGCGTACCTGCGCTCCGGACGCGCCGACATCTTCCGCTTCGCCGAAGCGATGACCCGGCACACCGGCGAGGTCGACGTCTACCACCTCGGACAGTGGGCCGGCCTCGGTACCCGGCACGGCGTGCAGCACTACGCCGACAGTGCCAAGCAGCAGCGCATCGCCAACACCACCTACCGCCGCTACTACTACTTCCTCACCGGCGACGAGCGTGTCGGCGACCTCATGCACGCCAACGTCGACAGCGACGAGACCTTCCTCGTCCTCGACCCCATCCGCAAGATCCGCACGGAGCCGTACACCCCCGACCGGCACGCCCTGTCGATCGGCTTCGGCACCGACTGGAGCGGGCTCGTGTCGGCCTGGCTGACCGAGTGGGAGCGCAAGGGCCCCAAGTGGGAGAAGGCCAAGGCGCGGGTGCTGTCCACCATGGAGACCATCGCCGCCCAGCCCAACGGATTCGTGCAGGGGACCGGTCTGTACGACCTCGACACGGGCAGGTTCGCGGTCGCCTCGGCGCCCGCCGTCGGCGTCTCGCACCTCTCCGCCGTCTTCGGGCTCAACGAGCTCTGCGCCGAACTCATCGACCTCGTCGACATGCCGAAGTTCAACGAGGCCTACTTCGACTACTGCCGCTACTTCAACGCGACGAAGGCGGAGCAGGCCGCCCGCTACGGCTCCAACTTCGGCACCCTGCTGCTGTTCCAGGGCCACTCGCGCCTCGACGCGTACGCCGCGGTCAAGACCGGGGACGCGAAGCTCGCGAAGCGGGCGTGGGACAAGTTCTACAACTCCGACGGCTACAAGGAGTCGGCCCCCTGGAAGACCGAGCCGGTGAGCGGCCCGGTCGCCCTCGTCCCGGGCAGCGAGGCCAGCTGGGTGTCCACCAACGAGACCGCTCTCTACGGCCTCGCCGCCATCGAGAACCTGGCACTGCTGGGCGACAAGATGCCGTAGCGGACGGCTAGTTCATCTCTCCGAGGACCTCCCGCACCCGCCGGACGTCGCGGATCCGCCGCTCGTACGTCGCTCCGAGTACGAGCAGCAGCAGTCCGGCGAGGGCGGGAGGGACCCAGCGGGGGAGGGCGTCGGTGACCTGGACGAGGTAGGGCGTGAGTTCGTGCAGCGTGTCCAGGACCAGCACCGAACCGCCGAGCACGAGGGGGGCCTGGAGGTGGTGCCGGGCGCCCAGCAGGGTGACCAGCAGTGCCGTCAGGCCCAGCAGCAGGGGGCGGGTCCAGTGCGCGTCGCCCCAGGCCGCGACCAGGCTCGGCACGAGGGTGGCGGCCAGGCCGGGGCCGTACGCCGTCCAGGAGGACACCTGCGGGTCGCGGCGCCGTCGCAGGGCGCCGAGCAGCAGCGCCGGGACGGTGACCGGAAGCGTGTATGCCTCGGGCGTCTCGACGTCCCAGGCCGCCAGGCGTACCCAGGTGGCCAGCATGAACAGGGCGGCGGCCGCGTAGCCCATGGGGCGGCGGTCCGGGCGGATCGCCGTGCCCCCGGCGATCACTGCGCACAGGGCCAGCACCAGGGCCAGCAGCGGTGGGTCGGTGAGCGCGAGCCCGACCGCGAGCAGCCCGCCGACCGCGCCCACGACCTCGACCGGCACGACGGCCCGGGCGTTGCCCCCGCGTGCGGCCAACAGGGCCGCGGCCGCGGGGACGGCGAGCACGAGCAGCGCGGTGTGCGAGGGCTGCCAGTCCAGGGCGGCGCCGGTCGCGCAGGCGAGTGCGGCGGCGTACCCGAGTGCGGCCGGCGCCGTGACAGGGGCCAGGCGCGGGTGCCACGAGGCCGCCGTGAACAGCGCGGTCAGGGCGGACAGCACGGCGAGGGTCGCTGACTGCGCGGCGAGGGAGAGGAAGGCGAGGCTGAGGGAGCCGACCAGGGCGAGGACGAGGGTGGTGAGCCGAGGCGGAGTGAACGGACGGGCCGGCGTTGCCTCTGGCGGGGCGTGCGTGCCTCGGCGTACGTACACCGTCGCCGCGAGCGCCCCGGTTGTCAGGACACTGTGGGTCAACAAAGCGGCAGCATAGGGGAGTTCGAGTACCGCCGGCAGCGCGAACGGCGTCGCCCACAGCAGGACCGGCGCGCCGCACCGCGCCTGAGGCCGCCAGATGCCGGCCCGGACGGTCAGGAGGAGCACGGTCGCGACGGCCGCCAGAGCGACGGGAGCCGTCTCCGCGTGCTGCGGCCAGGGCGTGTCGAGCGTCACTGCGGCACGGGCGTCCGACGGGGCGCCGGTCCAGGCCAGTTCCGCCCAGCCGACCGGCCCGAGCAGCGCCAGACCGACGACGGGCAGCGCCCACAGCACGGCCAGCGCCTGTACGGTGCCCGAGGCCCACACGAAGCCGTGCCGCACCGCCGCAGGCAGCCGCCCGGCCCGCAGCGTCGCCAACAGGGCGATCCCGCACGCCAGATGGACCGGAACGGTCCACGCCTCCGGCAGCGCCGGGCGCACCGCACCGCCCAGGGCCGCGACGACGAGGAGCCCTGAGGCCACCGTGAGGCCGAGGGCGTCCTTCCGGCCCGGGCCGTGCTCGTCGGTGCGCGCCTCATGGATGCCGTCGTACCAGGCGGCGCCCAGCGCTGTCGCCGCAGCGAGGAGGAGGAGCGCCGCCGCGCGGGCGACGGCGCTCGGCCCGGTGGCCGTCCAGGACAGCCAGCCGGCGGCCAGTACGCCCCAGCCGCCCATGCCGTACGCGCCGATCGCCGCGACGACCCGTACGGACCGGGCCGTCACCCGGAGCGCCACGGCCGTGTCGAACACGGCCGTGAGCAGGAGCGCGGACGTGACCCCGTAGGGCACCGCGTCGGCGGCCAGCGCCCAGAGCAGCAGCGGGAGTTGGGCCGAGGCCAGTGCGGCGGGCAGGGACAGCCGCAGGCCGCGGGTGGCGGGCAGCAGGCCGTACCCGGCCCACACCACCGCGAGTACGGCCGCCGCGACCGCCGAGTACCCCGTGCCGTCGGTGCCCGCGAGTGCCGCGGTGTGCAGCGCGTAGGCGTCCAGCACCGTCAGCGCGAGCCCGAGGCCCGCCACCGACTCGGCCGTCGAGCGCAGCCCCCGCTTCAGCAGCACCACCGGCGTGGCGAGCGCGGCCAGCGTGACCGCGCCCAGCACCAGGGCCCGCCCGGTGATTCCCAGATGACCCCAGCTGACCAGTGTGAACACCATCGCCGCGATGGTGAGCAGAACACCGCCGAGCAGGAGCAGGACGTTCTGGACGCTCGGCACGGACGACTCGGGGCGGGGCGGTGCGACAGGCGTCGGCCGTGCCTGGTGCAGGGCCGCGACCAGCCAGGTGCGGCGCGTCAACAGCTGGTTCCGGCGGGCGTCCAGTTGCCACAGCTCGGCGTCGATGAGCCGCAGCTCCTCGGCCGGGGGCGGAAAATGCGTCATGCCGTCGAGTGTGGTTCGCGTCACTTCGTACGGCATGAGTCCGCGTACTCAGCACGTACTCAGATGTGCCTCGGATGTGCGCCTCCGTGCCCGCGTCCGGGGCACACTCCGCTTATGGAATGGACCCACTACCGCTTCCACAGCCGGTGGCGGCTGCCCGCAGCCCCCTCAGTCGTGTACGAGGCCCTTGAACGGGCCGAGGAGTATCCGCGTTGGTGGCGCCAGGTGCGCGAGGTGCACCGCGTCGACGACACGACCGGCGTCGTCCGCATCCGCTCCCTCCTCCCGTACGACCTGACCTTCACGGCCCGTGAGGTGCGGCGCGACCCGGCCGCCGGGGTCCTGGAGATCGCCATGAGCGGCGACCTCGACGGCTGGGCGCGCTGGACACTCACCGAAGCCGGCTACGGCACTCGCGCCCACTACGACCAGGAAGTCGACGTCCGCAAGCCACTGATGCGCCGGCTCGCCGTGCCCGGACGGCCGATCTTCCTCGCCAACCATGCCCTGATGATGCGCGCGGGACGACGAGGACTGGCCACCCATCTCCAAGCGGTTTGAACGAAGCCCGCCCGGACCTGTATTGTTCAGTCCGTTCCCGGGCGATTAGCTCAGTGGGAGAGCGCTTCGTTCACACCGAAGAGGTCACTGGT
>NZ_JAVFVX010000179.1:0-9997 GCF_033441795.1 Streptomyces sp. ADMS
GGCTGACCGGCCGTCAGCGCCATGCGCGGCCCCGAACCGCGCCGATGCGGCGATGACCTGAGGATTCCGGCGCCTCGATGCGCTACACCGCATGACGGGCCGCAACCCCCTCGGGACCTCGGCAAGGCTGCCCTCCCGCTCTCATGGCGTGCAGACTGCCCCCATGACAGCGAGAGCACTGAGCAAGGGCGCAAACCTTCCCGTCGATTCTCCCGCGGTACGCGTCGAGTTCGTCTGGCGCGAAAAGCCTGGCATGCCCGATGTCGACGCCTCGGCCTTGCTGCTCACCGGTGCCGGACGTGTGCGCGACGATGGTGACTTCGTCTTCTACAACCAGCCCCGACATGCGTCGAACGCTGTGACCCACCTGGGAAAGCAGAGTGCCGGTGGCGTCCTGACCGACACGGTCGAGGTGGATCTGCACTCGATCGACCCCGCCGTTGAGCGAGTTGTGCTGTGCGCTTCGGCCGAGGGGGGAACGTTCGGGCAGGTGCCCGGGCTGACCTTGAGGCTTCTGGATGCGGGCACGCGGACCGAGATCGCACGCTTTCCCATGGAGGCCGCGACGGAGACCGCGTTCATCGGTGGCGAACTGTACCTACGGGCAGGACAGTGGAAGTTCCGCGCGGTCGGTCAGGGCTATGCCTCCGGGCTCGCTGGGCTGGCCACCGACTTCGGCATCACCATTGACGATGCGCCCTCGGATACGTTCGCGTTCCCGACGGCACCTGATTCGGCACCGCCTGTCCCGGCTCCAATATCTGTCGCCTCCCGCCTCAGCAAGGGCGAGGAACAGTTGCCTGTCGACATGCGCAAGCGTCTGTCTCTGCGCAAGGAACAGGTGGCGGTCAGTCTGCGAAAGCATGGCGCAGCCGGAGTCACCGCACGCGTCATCCTGGTTCTGGACGCCTCCGGATCCATGTCCTTCCTCTACTCCAAGGGCGTCGTCGCCGATGTCGTGGAGCGCATGGCAGCGGTTGCCGCACAGCTGGACGATGACGGGGACATGCAAGCCTGGACGTTCGCTTCGAATGCGGCACGCCTCCCTGATCTGCGACTCGGTGACCTTCCCGAATGGCTGCAACTGCACGTACGGGTGGGACAGATCGGCCTCTTCCGTCGCAATAGGAAACCCGGCAAAGGGCTGCAATCCGGTCAGGTCGACATGCGGACGGTGGGCATCCAGAACGAAGAGCAGAAGGCGATCGCCCAAGTCCGTAAATATGTTCGAGAATGCCCCGCTGCTGCTCCCACCCTGGTGCTGTTCTTCTCCGACGGGGGCATCCACCGCAACGCCTTGATCGAGCGAGAGCTGCGGGAAGCCGTCGAGGAACCGATCTTCTGGCAGTTCGTAGGGCTGGGACGGTCCGACTACGGAGTGCTGGAAAGCTTCGACACCCTGCCCGGCCGTCGCGTCGACAACGTCGGATTCTTTGCTCTGGACGACATCAGCACGGTCCCCGACCAGGAGCTGTACGACCGGCTCCTGTCCGAGTTCCCGACCTGGATAGGGGCCGCCGGCCAGGCGGGCATCCTCTGATCCGATTCATCCCGTCCGAGTCAGGGGTGAGGTTGTCCTCGATGAGGATCTCGCAGGGGCATCCGCCGTGTGCACGGCAGTAGCTGGTGGAGATCGAGCAGGGGCAGGCACAGAGGTCGAAGGAGTTGGCCGCGGCTGACAACCGGGTCCACCCGTCGATCGCGCACCGACATCGAACTCCAGTGCGGCCAATGCACGGGAGAAGACAGCAGGCGGCTGCGCGGAAGCCCAGGTGGTCAGGCGGCTTCGGCAGCCGCCCGCTCCACCTGAGTCCTGCCTCCTGAGTTCCCGCTGAGTCGCGCGTTCGGCCGGCCGATCACTCCGGTGGGTGGTCCGGGCCTCCGAAGTCCGGGCTGGTGAAGTCCGGGCTGGTGAAGCTGGGACGGTGGCTCGTCGTGTGGCCGCCCTCGGGACTGCTGAAGCCTGGCCGGTTGTAGCCGAGTTGGGGCATGCGGCCGGTGGTCGGATCCTGGGCCGGTTTGCGGTTCATGGCCGCCGTACCGGGGGCGGCGAGGGCGTCCCGGAGGAACGGCAGGATGCCGCGCTCCAGCAGAGCCTCGCGCCAGGCTTCCCTGGCCTGCGCCACCTCCCCGGTCAGTTCGCCGTAGGCCCCGGCCTCCTCCGCGTCCGGGCTGTTGCGCAGGGCGGTGAGCAGCAGGCCGACCGCGGCGACGAGGATCGCTGCCGCGGTCACCGCACCGAACACCCATCCGGTGGTGAGCATGGTCTGGGCGAACGCCGGCTCGGGGTCGAGCATCTTGAGGATGTAGCCCACGAGCAGGAAGAGCGCCGCGGCCGTGCCGGCGAGGACCGGAGCCAGGACCGCGACGACGGCGACGGCGCCCGCCCCGGCGGTCTCGGCGGCGGTCTCGCTCATGCTGGTCGCGAACCCCAGCGAGCCGGTGCCCGGTTCACTGGGGTCTGAGTCGCGTACGGACGACGGGGTGGACGGCGCCGGGTGGCGCAGTTCGTCGCGGACCTTCACGTAGTGCTGGTATTCGGCCGCTGCGGCGACCGTGATGAGCGCGGTGGCGTTGAGCGCCATGGTGCGCAGTTGTTCGGGGTTGAGCCGCTGACCGACGTCGGCCAGTTCCGGGCGGTGTGGGGCGGAGCGCAGCGCCTCATCGAGGATCCGCTCGTATTCCAGGCGGTCCTCGTTCTGCAGGTGCTGCGGAACGCTGTTCATGTGCATCCCCCGATGCTCCGTAGGGCTTGGGGCTCGGCATGCTGACGAGCCGTCGGGCAGAAACGGAGGGGAGCCTGCTACGGATAAGCCGATGGTAGAGCGGCGACGGCGCGCGGTGACAGGGGGTTTGAAGAAATTGCCGTGTGACTGTCCCCTGTCCGATGCGGTTCGACCCCGGAGGACGCCTGCCCGGGAAACGGCCGGATATCCGTCAGAGATCCAGCGGAAGTTCCTGGACCAGCAGTTTTCCGGCCATGGTCACGCCGCCGTCCATCGCGATGGCGAGTCCGTCGGCGTAGACATGCGGATGTTCGATGTTCGGGCCGGAGTTGTCCTCGCCGTCGTCCTCGGCGCCGACTTCGCCCAGCAGATACGGGATGGGGCTGTGGCCGTGAACGATGCGGGTGCCGCCGTACGTATCGAGAAGGGAGCGTACGGCCTCGGCACCGCCCTCGTCGCGGAAGGAGAAGCGCTTGGTGAACTTGCGGAAGAGATCCCACACCTCGTCCGCGTCGTTGCGCGTGATCGTTTCGCGGACGGTGTCGTTGACCGCCTCGATCGAGTCGCCGTAGTCGAGGTAGGCGGTGGTGTCCGAGTGCACGAGCAGGTGGCCGTCGACCTCCTCGATCGCGTCGAGGCGGGCCATCCACTGGAGGTGGTGGTCCTGAAGCCGGTCCATGTCGGTCTTCTGGCCGCCGTTGAGCAGCCAGGCCGCCTGGAAGGTGGCCGTGCCCGCGCCCGAGTTGACGGGGGTGTCACCGAACCGTTTGGCGCCCAGCAGCAGCAGCTCGTGGTTGCCCATGAGCGCCTTGCAGTAGCCGCCGGCCGCGGCCGCCTCGGCGGACAGCCGCATGACCAGGTCGATGACGCCGATGCCGTCGGGACCGCGGTCGGTGAAGTCGCCGAGGAACCAGAGCCGGGCGGTGCCCGCGGACCAGTTGCCCGCGCCGTCGATCAGACCCTGTTCCTGGAGAGCGCTCACCAGTTCGTCGAGGTAGCCGTGGACGTCCCCGACGACGTACACAGGTCCCGGGCCGTCGGCGGCCGGATCCGCGGGGCCGACGGCGGTCCGGAGCGTGTCACCGCGGTTGATGACGGGCAGGTCGCGCTGTGTGGGCGTGTACCCGTCCGGATACTCCTCCGTGGCCTGTGCGCCCTCCGCGGTCTCCTGGACCTCGGTGCCGGCTGCCCCGGCGGCGATGTCGCCGGCGACCGTTCCGTCAGCGTACGGACCGGTCTCATGGACGTACGCGGGCACCCGGAAGTCGCGCAACGTCGCCGTCCGCGTCACCTCGGGTCCCTGACCGGCCCCCTGAGTCATCGACCCCTCCACCATCGCGCCGCATCTGCACCGCATCGGACTGCCTGGTCGCAGCGGCCCGCGGTGTCGTGGGCCCATCATAGGAATGCGGATCGCGCCATGTGATGACCCAGGGGTGGTGAATCGGCGAAGGAGCCCGGTTCGCCGCGGCTTTCGCCCCGGTTCGGAATGGCTTTCCCGTACGGGCCCGCCCCGGACTCCCCGCTTCGTACCGTGCTTCGCACCTCGGACATCGACGCTTCGTACGATCATGACACCGGCGCCCGTGAACTGTCCCGGCGCCGGTGTCCCGCTTTCCTGAACGGGGCCGGGCTCCCGCTTCCCCTACGGGGCCGACCCCTCGTACGGCCCCGCTGTCCGGGAGCCCGCCCCGCACAAGCCCACCTTCCCCGCCCCTCACCAACGCGCCCGGATCACCCTTCTTCGGGCGACCGCGGCGGACTGACCGTCGTGCGCGGCGGACGGCGCTGCGAGGACGTCCGCACGATCAGCTCGGTCGGTATCACCTGCTCGACCGGCAGGTCCGAGTCGACGTTCTCGATGGCGTCGATCAGGAGTTGCACCACCGCGGTGCCGATGCGCCGCGGCTTCAGGGAGAGGGTGGTGATCGGCGGCTCAGTGGTGGCGTACACCGTGGACTCGCTGCAGCAGACCAGCAGGAGGTCGTCCGGGACGCGCAGGCCGTAGCGGCGGGCCGCGGCCAGCAGGTCGGTGCCGTTCGGGTCGAAGAGGCCGTAGACGGCGTCCGGACGGTCCGGGCGGGCCAGCAGCCGGTCGGCGGCCACGGCGCCCGCGCACGGGTCGTGGGCCGGGTAGGCCTCGTACACCGGGTCCTGGCCGACCCGCTCGCACCAGCGCAGATAGGCCGTGGTCGAGAGGTGGGTGTACGTGTCGGTGGACGTCCCCGTCAGGAGGCCGATGCGGCGGGCGCCGGCGGCGGCCAGGTGGTCGAGGATGCCCAGGACCGCCGCCTCGTGGTCGTTGTCGACCCACGCGGTGACCGGGAGTGAGCCGGCCGGGCGCCCGTCGGAGACGACCGGCAGTCCCTGTCGGACGAGTTCGCTGACCACCGGGTCGTGGTCGGACGGATCGATGACGACCGTGCCGTCCAGAGCGACGTTCGACCACACGTCGTGACGCGAGGTCGCGGGGAGGATGACCAGGGCGTAGCCCCGGGCGAGCGCGGCCGACGTGGCGGCCCTCGCCATCTCCGCGAAGTACGCGAACTCCGTGAAGGTGAAAGGTTCATCCCCGTACGTCGTCACGGTCAGGCCGATCAGCCCGGACTTGCCGGTACGGAGGGTCCGGGCCGCGGCCGACGGGCGGTAGCCCAGCCGGTCCGCGACCTCACGGACATGGCGTCGGGTGGCGTCCGGGAGCCGGCCCTTTCCGTTGAGGGCGTCGGAGACGGTCGTGATCGAGACCCCGGCGGCGGCGGCCACGTCTCTGATGCCTGCCCGGCCCGGCCGACTGCCTCGTCGGGTTGTTTCCGCGCGGCTCACCTGGTGCTTCCCTGCTGCTGTCATGGCGAGCCGATAGTAGGGCTCATGCGGTGGGGTAGTGCGGACGCATATGCAGTCGTTGACAGGCACGTTTCTGCATGGTCATTGGCTATCAACTGCCTTAGAAAGGAAGCCAGTTGAACGATATTACTGCCCTACGTGACTCGTCGGCGCACATAGGCTTGCCAAGTGACCGATGTTTCGAAGAGGTCTCAACTCACCTCTACGGGGGATGCGCGCCACGGCGTGAGCCACCGGCGCGCGCCTAGAAGTGTGGCGCGCCCCCCCCGATTCGTACAACTTTGTACAGTGATACCCCTGATGCCCGTGGGGCCGGTGGGATTGGCGAACGGAACGCGCCGGATGCGTCGCGGAAGCGACCGACCCATACGCAGCGGCGCCGAATCCTCATAAGGTGAGAAGCATTGGTACCCGGTGACCGGCGGCGGTGGCCGCGCTGAGCCGGGGGTGGTCATGAGGAGGACTGCGGTGAGCGAGACGAGCCCCAAGCTGCGCGCCGAGCTGGAGGGTATCCCCACCTACAAGCCGGGCAGGCCGGCCGCGGCGGGCGGTCCGGTGGCCTACAAGCTGTCCTCGAACGAGAACCCGTATCCGCCGCTGCCCGGCGTGCTGGAGACCGTGACGGCTGCGGCCGGGGCCTTCAACCGCTACCCGGACATGGCCTGCACGGAGCTCATGAACGAGTTGGCCGAACGCTTCGCCGTGCCGGTCTCCCATGTCGCCACCGGCACCGGGTCGGTCGGCGTCGCGCAGCAGCTGGTCCAGTCGACCAGCGGTCCCGGCGACGAGGTGATCTACGCCTGGCGGTCCTTCGAGGCCTATCCGATCATCACGCAGATCAGCGGCGCAGCGTCGGTCAAGGTCCCGCTGACGCCCGGCGACGTGCACGACCTCGACGCGATGGCGGACGCGATCACCGACCGGACGCGGCTGATCTTCGTCTGCAACCCCAACAACCCGACGGGGACAGCCGTACGGCGGGCCGAACTGGAGCGGTTCCTGGACCGGGTGCCCAGTGATGTGCTGGTGGTGCTCGACGAGGCGTACAAGGAGTTCGTCCGCGACATCGAGGTGCCGGACGGGGTCACGCTCTACCGCGACCGGCCGAACGTCTGTGTGCTGCGCACCTTCTCCAAGGCGTACGGCCTTGCCGGGCTCCGGGTCGGCTTCGCGATCGCCCATGAGCCGGTGGCGGCGGCGCTGCGCAAGACGGCGGTGCCGTTCGGGGTGAGCCAGCTCGCCCAGGACGCGGCGGTGGCCTCGCTGCGGGCCGAGGACGCGCTGCTGGGCCGGGTCGGCTCACTGGTGTCCGAGCGCACGCGCGTGGTCGACGGGCTGCGCGGCCAGGGCTGGACGGTGCCTGATACCCAGGCGAACTTCGTGTGGCTGCGGCTGGGGGAGCGCACGGTGGACTTCGCGGCGGTGTGCGAGCGGGCCGGGGTGGTCGTACGGCCGTTCCCGGGCGAGGGGGTGCGGGTGACGGTCGGTGAGACCGAGGCGAACGACGTTCTCCTGAAGACGGCGGAAGCCTTCCGCAAGGAGCTGTAGGGCGGTCCTGGGGTAGCTCCCAGAGCCTGTTTGGTGACCATGTGCGGCACGTCACTCCCTGCGGGTGACGTGCCGTTTTGCCTGCCTGGCGGCCCGGAATCTCACGTTCTGCGCCTGGCGGAGGCCGCAGAGAGGCCCCGCCCCTCATGGCTCGAACGGGCATGCGTCATAATTGCTTGTGAATGTGAACGCGTTCACAAGCGCGTCGCGTTTGTCCTTCTCGTGCAGCGTGGCAACCGGGACGGACTGCCGCAATGACCACGGACGTAAGGAGGAGATGTGGACATCGCTCTGGCGCCGGAGACTCTGGCGCGATGGCAGTTCGGCATCACCACCGTTTACCACTTCCTGTTCGTCCCGCTGACGATCTCCCTCGCCGCGCTCACCGCCGGCCTGCAGACCGCCTGGGTGCGCACGGAGAAGGAGAAGTACCTCAAGGCCACCAAGTTCTGGGGCAAGCTCTTTCTGATCAACATCGCGATGGGTGTCGTCACCGGCATCGTGCAGGAGTTCCAGTTCGGCATGAACTGGTCCGACTACTCGCGCTTCGTCGGCGATGTCTTCGGTGCCCCGCTCGCCTTCGAGGCGCTGATCGCCTTCTTCTTCGAGTCCACCTTCATCGGGTTGTGGATCTTCGGCTGGGACAAGCTGCCGAAGAGGATCCACCTGGCCTGCATCTGGATGGTCTCGATCGGCACGATCCTGTCGGCGTACTTCATCCTCGCGGCCAACTCCTGGATGCAGCACCCCGTCGGCTACCGGATCAACGAGGAGAAGGGGCGCGCCGAACTCACCGACTTCTGGCTGGTCCTCACCCAGAACACCGCGCTGACCCAGGTCTTCCACACCCTCTCCGCGGCCTTCCTCACGGGTGGCGCCTTCATGGTCGGCATCGCCGCCTTCCATCTGACGCGCAAGAGGCACATCGAGGTGATGAAGACCTCGCTGCGGCTCGGCCTGGTCACCGTCGTCATCGGTGGTCTGCTCACCGCGGTCAGCGGGGACTTCCTCGGCAAGGTCATGTTCAAGCAGCAGCCGATGAAAATGGCCGCCGCCGAGGCACTGTGGGACGGCGAGGCGCCCGCGCCCTTCTCCGTCTTCGCCTACGGAGACGTCGACGCCGGCCACAACAAGGTCGCCGTCGAGATCCCGGGCCTGCTGTCCTTCCTCGCCAACGACGACTTCAGCTCCTACGTCCCCGGCATCAACGACGTCAACAAGTCCGAGCAGGAGAAGTTCGGGCCCGGCGACTACCGGCCCAACATCCCGGTCGCCTACTGGGGCTTCCGCTGGATGATCGGCTTCGGTATGACGTCCTTCGCGATCGGGCTGGCCGGACTCTGGCTGACCCGCAAGAAGTTCATGCTGCCCCAGCATCTGCGGGTCGGCGACGGCGAGGTGCCGCACCTCTCGCTGCTGCCCGGGAGGGCGCTCGGCCCGACGTTCACCAAGTGGTACTGGCGCATCGCGATCCTCACCCTGGGCTTCCCGCTGATCGCCAGCTCCTGGGGCTGGATCTTCACGGAGATGGGCCGTCAGCCGTGGGTCGTGTACGGCATCTTCCAGACCCGGGACGCGGTCTCCCCCGGGGTCTCGCAGGGCGAGATTCTCGCCTCGATGATCCTCTTCACCTCCCTCTACGCGATTCTCGCCGTCATCGAGGTCAAGCTCCTCGTGAAGTACGTCAAGGCCGGGCCGCCCGAACTGACCGAGGCCGACCTCAACCCGCCCACGAAGATCGGCGGCGACTCCCATGACGCCGACAAGCCGATGGCCTTCTCCTACTAGGCACAGGGAGCTGGAATCGCCATGCAACTTCACGACGTCTGGTTCGTCCTCATCGCCGTCCTGTGGATCGGCTACTTCTTCCTGGAGGGCTTCGACTTCGGGGTCGGGGTCCTCACCAGGCTGCTCGCTCGCGACCGGGCGGAGAAGCGGGTCCTCATCAACACCATCGGGCCCGTCTGGGACGGCAACGAGGTGTGGCTGCTCTCGGCGGGCGGCGCGACCTTCGCCGCTTTCCCCGAGTGGTACGCCACCCTCTTCTCCGGCTTCTATCTGCCGCTGCTGCTCATCCTGGTCTGTCTGATCGTGCGAGGCGTCGCCTTCGAGTACCGCGTGAAGCGGCCCGAGGAGAACTGGCAGCGCAACTGGGAGACCGCGATCTTCTGGACCTCGCTCCTCCCGGCGTTCCTCTGGGGCGTGGCCTTCGCCAACATCGTGCGCGGGGTGAAGATCGACGCGGACTTCGAGTACGTCGGCACTTTTGCCGACCTCCTCAACCCGTACGCGCTGCTCGGCGGCCTGGTCACCCTGTCGCTGTTCACCTTTCACGGCACGGTGTTCGTCGGCCTCAAGACCGTCGGGGACATCAGGGAACGGGCGCGGAAGCTGGCCGTGCGCGTCGGACTCGCAGCAGCTGTCGTCGCGCTCGTGTTCCTGACCTGGACTCAGGCGGACAAGGGCGACGGCGGCTCCCTGGCCGCGGCGATCGTGGCCGTGGTCGCGCTCGTCGCCGCCCTGGGGGCGGCGCAGAAGGGGCGTGAGGGCTGGGCGTTCGCGTTCTCCGGGGTCACTATCGTGGCCGCCGTCGCGATGCTGTTCCTGACGCTCTTCCCGAACGTCATGCCGTCCTCGCTCAACGCGGACTGGAACCTCACGGTCACCAACGCCTCGTCGAGTCCGTACACACTGAAGATCATGACGTGGTGTGCGGGGATCGCCACCCCCATGGTCCTGCTCTACCAGGGCTGGACGTACTGGGTGTTCCGCAAGCGGATCGGCACACAACACATCGCCGAAGCTGCACACTGAGCTTCTTGTCTGCGGGAGCTTGTCTTCGGGTGGTGGTTTCACGATGTTTCACGTGAAACATCGTG